>JBAIXL010000267.1:0-12451 GCA_037916685.1 Methanolinea tarda | reverse complement strand
TCGGCCATCTCGATGGGGTCCAGGAACTCGCGGCGGGCACCGATCATGGCGTCGGCCTTCATGATGATGTAACCGAACTTGCTGGCCTTGATCTTCTCCCATTCCTCTTTCTTGCTGGTGATGTCATCAGTGATGATAACGACGGGGATTCCCGCGGCAGCCAGTGCTTCCCGCGCTCCGGTAGGTCCGGGAAGGACTCCGTTGGGGGAGACCACGATGGCGAAGTCTGGCTTCCATGCCTTCATGTTGGAGACCACGCGGTCGATATCTTCCGGCTGGAGTTTGGTCCCGCTGGTGGCCATGAAGGTCTGCATGTCTTCTCGGTCTGCACGTTCATCGAGCAGCAGTTCTGCCATAACACCGCTCGCAATATTGCCCAATTTGGCTACGCCTACTTTAACAACCATGTATTACACCTCATTTTTTGGTAAATACAAGGGTAGATATCCAGCTATAAGAAATATAAATATAACGAAGTACCCTCCTTTTCCGGTCGTTCGTCGGTTCGTTAAACAAAAGTCTTTAAATTTTCATCCAGTACACGTGTATGCATGAAAGACACCCTCCTCACCGACCGCCAGAAAGAGGTGTTGAGGTTCAGGAAACAGGGGCTGACCCAGCAGCAGATCGCAGATCGCATCGGGACATCGAAGGCCAATGTCTGCACTATCGAGAAAGCTGCCCTGGACAAGATTCGCCGTGCCAAAGAGACCATAATGTTTCTCTACAGTCTGGATGCATCACCCCTGTGCGTGATCAAGGCCGGTATGGATCTTCTTGAGGTCCCCCCTTTGATCTACCGGGAGGCGGAAAAGCGGGGAATCAAAGTGAAGTATGACACCATCAGCCTCCTCAATCACGTTCGCAATGCCGCCGCGGAACGGTGCCGGGGAAGAAACCTCCTGGATCAGATCGAGGTTTTCATCAATGAAGAAGGAGAACTCTACTACGAATGAACGAACGTCCCTACCCATTTTTTCCCATCACCGGATGAACTATTGGTGGGTTTTCGCGGAGCCGTTATAAGAACGTTTATATAAATACCACTCGAATTGTACAGGAAGCCGTTATGTGGCCACCCGAGGGTGTCCACCATGGATGGTGTGTGGTCCCGCAAGCGGGATCAAAAAACCGAAGATGAGTTGTGCCACGCACAACGGGCTGACAGAGCTGGATCTGACGGATCCGCGGGGTGGACGCACGAACCGTGCGTGCCCATTTCCGGCTGCTTCATGGCCGGAAGCGGAAGTCCTGGTCAGGATCTCTTCGCGAACGCATATACCCGAAACGACGTAATGAGTCGCTTCGGGGAAGCGAAGTTCGGGACCGTGAAAACGGAACCTCTCCCGTGAGAGGTATCATCTTCTCACGGAATCAGCACACGGTCGCACAGCCATTTCCTGCGGCAAGCATCGCTCCAAAGACCAATCGAGATGGAGTAGACAGAACATGCCAAAGACCAACAGGCCACGCAGGGGCTCTCTCGCCTACAGTCCGCGAAAACGGGCGAAAAGTCCGATTCCACGATACCAGTCGTGGGCCGAATCTCAGGGAGAGCCGACCCTGCAGGGCATCGCCGGATATAAGGTAGGAATGACGCACGTCATTATGGTAGACGACCATAAATTCAGCCCTACCGAGGGGAAGGATATCATGGTACCGGTCACGATCGTGGAGATCCCCCCGATGAAGGTGACCGCCCTGCGGGCATACACGCATGACTCGTACGGAGAACATGCCCTGACCGAGGTGTGGGCAGAGGCGCTGGAGCAGGATCTGGCGCGGCGCATCACGCTTCCGAAAGAACACGATCGGCAGGCGATGATTGAAAAAATCGCCGCCGGCATTAAGGAAGGAACCGTAAGTGATGTGTTTGTTCTCGCCCATACCCTGCCGGACCGCATCTCAGGAATCCCCAAGAAAGTCCCTGACCTGATGGAGATCCGGATCGGGGGAAATGACCTTCAGAAACGGTTCGATTACGGTGTTTCTCTTCTGGGGACCGAGGTGCAGCCCTCTTCCTTTATCAAAGAAGGAATGTATGTCGATGTCACCGCCATCACCAAGGGAAAAGGGACCCAGGGGCCCGTCAAACGCTGGGGAGTGAAGCTCCGTAAGCGGAAACACGCAGTGGGAAGAGAGCGGCACATCGGAAACCTCGGACCGTGGAATCCGCATCACATCCGCTGGCAGATCCCGCAGCTGGGACAGATGGGATACCAGCAGAGAACCGAGTTCAACAAGAGGCTGCTGAAAGTCGGGACCAAGGGAGAGGAGATTACCCCGGCGGGCGGATTCCTGCACTATGGTCTGGTCCGCAATCCCTACCTGGTGATTAAGGGTTCCGTCCCGGGTCCCACAAAAAGACTGATCCGGGTTCGTCCTGCAGTTCGCCGGGGCGAACACAAAGTGCGGGTACCGGTCATCGAATTCGTGAGCATGGAGAGCAAGCAGGGGTGAGGAAACGATGAAAGCACAACTGAAATCCCTCGATGGATCCGTGGTCGAAGAACTGGAATTGCCTCCCGTATTTGGAGAGGCGTATCGCCCCGATCTGATCAAGCGGACCGTGCTGGCCCTGCAGAGCACACGGTACCAGCCCCATGGTTCTCATCCCTATGCGGGAATACGGACCTCGGCACATTCCTGGGGCAGCGGACGCGGGGTATCCCATGTTCCGCGGTTGAAAAATGGCTCCCGGGCGGCTCGGGTACCTCAGGCTAAGGGTGGACGCGAGGCACATCCCCCGAAAGTGGTCAAGGTTCTGATAGAGAAGGTCAATAAAAAAGAGAAGAAGAAAGCACTCAATTCTGCCATCGCGGCCACCGCGAATGAGACACTGGTCCGAGCGCGAGGTCACCGCTTCGACTGCCCTCTTCCGGTGGTCGTGGAAGACCGCCTGGAGGGTCTGCATAAGACGGAGGAAGTGGCCGCAGCCCTGCAGACGCTGGGAATATTACCCGATGTGGAACGCTCCAAGGAGTCCCGGAAGGTACGCCCTGGACGGGGAAAGTTGCGGGGAAGGCGTTTCAAACAGAGAAAGAGTGTGCTCATCGTCACCGCGGCGGAACCGCTGCGGGCGGCGATGAACCTCCCCGGAGTCGACGCGGTGAGCGTCGCAAGCCTGAACACTGAATTGCTGGCGCCGGGCACCCAGGCAGGACGCCTCACCATCTGGACCGAGGGCGCCCTCAAACATCTGGGAGGGATACAGGAATGATACTGAAGTATCCCCTGGTCACCGAGAAGGCCATGATGATGGCCGACCGGGAGAACACTCTCCAGTTTGTCGTGGATATCGGTGCGACCAAGGATCAGATCCAGAGGGAACTGGAAAAGACCTACGAACAGGAGATTCTGTCGGTGCGGACCATGATGACCCCCAAAGGCACCAAGAAGGCCGTCGTACGATTCGTGAAAGATAAGGCTGCCGAGGAAATCCTCAGCCGGCTCGGGATTATGTAGGTGAAGAAGCATGGGACATCGTATTCAGACACAAAACCGGGGAAAGGGCGGGTCGACCTATCGGGCACCCTCCCATCGCTACCGGGCTGAGGTAGCCCATCCGGGTAAAAATCACGAGACCGTCACAGGACTGGTCATCGATATCGAGCACGATCCGGCCCGGCATGGACCGGTCGCGCGGGTGCAGCTCACGGGAGGAAAGACGACCTACGTACTCGCCACCGAAGGAATTGGAGTAGGAGATACCCTTTCCTGGGGAAAGGACGTTCCGGTCCAGATGGGGAATACCCTGCCGCTGAAAGACATACCAGTGGGAGCCATGATCTCCAATATCGAAGCCCGGCCCAACGACGGAGGCAAGTTCGTCCGCTCCGGTGGTGTGCAAGCGACGGTCATGGGCCGGTCTGAAAGCAACAAGGTCGGCGTTCGCATGCCGAGCGGGAAACTGAAATGGTTTGACGAACGGTGCATGGCCACCGTAGGTTTGGTCGCCGGAGGAGGCCGGGGTGAAAAGCCGTTTGTCAAAGCGGGCAAACAGTACCACAAGATGAAGACGACAGCCACCAAGTGGCCGAGGGTCCGGGGTGTGGCCATGAACGTGATCGACCATCCCTTCGGAGGCGGTGCACACCAGCACGCGGGACGGCCCAAGACCGTCGCCCGGGGTACATCCCCTGGTCGGGTGGTCGGTATGGTTGCGGCTCGCAGAACGGGGAAGAAGAAGAAGTGAGGTGAACTGGGATGGTTAAAAAAGGTCAGAAACGGTTACCGCGGCGGCGTGAGGAATTCACCTACCGCGGGTACACGATACCGGAGCTGCAGCAGATGGGACTCACCGAACTTGTCGCCATCATGCCCGCCCGAGCGAGGCGTAAGGTGAAGCGCGGATTTACCCGCGGAGAAGAACATCTCCTCACCCGGGTCCGCAGAGGGGATGAAAAGATCCGTACGCATCTTCGCACCATGATTGTGATGCCCTCCATGGTGGGCCGCTCCATCGACGTCTACAACGGTAAAGAATTTGTGAAAGTCGACATCCAGCCGGAATCGGTCTTCCATTATTTCGGCGAATTCGCTCTCACCCGGAGGAGGGTGACGCATGGAACCGCCGGTATCGGAGCGACACGGTCGAGTAAATATGTTCCCCTGAAGTGATGGCCATGGTACGAACAAACTACAGCAGGGAAATGCGCGGAGAAAACACCGCACGCGCCATGGCGACGGAGCTGAATATCTCTCCGAAACACGCGATAGAAATCGCCGCGTTCCTTCGGCGTAAGAATACGGATGACGCCATCATCTATCTCACCCAGGTACGGGATCTGCAGAAGGCGATCCCGTTCCGCCGGTTCAAGCGAAATGTGGCCCACAAACATGGCTTGTCCCCGGTGGCTTCCGGCCGGTATCCGGTAAAGGCGGCCGGTGAATACCTCCGGCTGCTCGAATCGGTGAAGAAAAATGCGGAGTACATCGGTCTGGATACCGGTGCACTCAAGATCGTGCATATCACCGCCAACCGCGGTAAGCGCACGGATGCGTTCTTCCCCCGTGCGATGGGAAGAGCGACACCGAAGCGACGGGAGACGGTCAATCTCGAGGTCATCGTACGGGAGGTGTCCTGATGGCGGTGGAGAGAAAATTTGTGGCAGAGGGCGTACGTCGTGCACGGGTAGAAAAGTACTTCAACAAGGAACTGAAACGGGCCGGATTCGGTGGAATGGATATCGCCCGCACCCCCATCGGTACACAAGTGACCATCTTCGCGGAGAAACCGGGTATCGTGATCGGTAAGGGCGGTAAACTGGTTCGCCAGGTTACCCAGGAACTGGCTACCACCTACGGGGTGGAGAGCCCTCAGGTGGACGTCCAGCAGGTAAAGAACCCGAACTTCAACGCCCAGATCATGGCCGAACGGCTGGCCAATGCGATCGAGCGCGGCTGGTACTTCCGTAAGGCCGGCCAGAGCATCATCCGCCGGGTAATGGATGCCGGGGCATTGGGCTGCGAAGTGATCATCGCCGGCAAGCTGACCGGTCCCAGAGCGCGGGTACAGAAGTTTGTGGAAGGTTACATCAAACACGCCGGTGAACCCAGCATGACCATCGTTGAACACGGGTACGCGATTGCGATCAAGAAACTGGGCGTTATCGGAGTCCAGGTCATGATCATTCCTCCCGATGCCAAACTTCCGGATGATTTCCAGGTCGCCGCGGCAGAGCCGCCCAAGCCGCCCCAGCGCCGTATCGAAGTTCTGGAAGTCGGGGAGGATGTGGATGAGAGCCTCGATGAGTCCACGGATGTGGAGGAAGAGGTGATCTGAAATGGCGATCTTCCGGGCACACGAAGTTCACCAGATGAGCGACGTGGAGCTCACCGAACAGCTCTCCAAGCTGCGCCTTGAACTGATCCAGAAGTATGCCAAGGTCTCCAGTGGCGGTGCCACGGAGAATCCGGGCCGGATCCGTGAACTGAAACGGACTGTCGCGCGGATTCTCACCGAGATGAACAGCAGGAGTGCGGAATGATCACGCAGCGGAACATTCTGCGCCACGAACTGATCGGGCTTCCCGTAACGGTGGTGGAGGCAAGCAACCCCCACCACCGGGGAATCTCCGGGACCGTCATAGACGAGACCCGGAACACCCTGCGTATCCGAACGGCATCGGGGGTCAAGGTGATACCCAAACACCCCAACACCTTCCGCTTCGCCCTTCCGGATGGAACCGTCGTGGATGTGGATGGATCCGCACTGGTCATGCAGCCTGAGAGAAGAATCACCCAGAAAACACAGAAGAACTGAGGATACCATAATGGCACGAAATATCGGACTGGACATTTCAGCACCCGAGACCGAATGCTCGGATATGAATTGTCCGTTTCATGGCATCTTACCGGTGCGCGGCCAGGTGATCACCGGTAAGGTCGTGAGCGACAGGATGGATGGGACGGTCGTGGTCGCGAGAGACTACCTCCATGAGGTCAAGAAGTACAACCGGTACGAGAAGCGCCTCTCCAAATTCCACGCCCACAATCCGCCCTGTATTCACGCAAAGATGGGGGACACGGTCACCATCGCAGAATGCCGGCCCCTGTCCAAGACCAAGAGTTACGTCGTCGTGGAGGTGAAGAAGGCATGAAGGCGAAGCTTTCACGCATTCCCCGCTCCCTGCAGACGGGCACACAACTGACCTGCGCAGACAACACGGGAGCAAGGGTCGTGCAGATCATCTCCGTGGACCTCTACCATGGGGTTCGGCGGCGTCAGCCCAAGATGGGGCTGGGAGATCTGGCCACCATCTCGGTGAAGAAGGGAACTCCGGATATGCGGAAGAAGATGGAGAAAGCCGTCGTCATCCGTCAGAGAAAGGAATTCCGGCGCCCGGATGGGCTACGGGTCTGCTTCGACGACAACGCCATGGTGATTGTGAACGAAAACGGTGAGCCGAAAGGAACCGAGATCAAGGGACCGGTCGCCCGCGAAGTGGCCGAACGGTTTCCCAAGATCGCATCCATGGCCACCATCATCGTGTAGGGGGAGAGACAAGGATGACGACACCAGCCAGTGCACAACCCCGAAAGCAGCGGAAAGCACGCTATACGGCACCCATCCATGTGCGCGGGAAATACCTCCACGCACCCTTAAGCCCGGATCTCCGCAAGACCTATAACCGGAGGCGAACCCGGGTGGTGGAAGGGGACACGGTCAAGGTCCTGCGGGGAGACTTCGCAGGCCAGAGCGGTCTCGTGGACGAGGTTCACGGGAAATCCGGCATGCTCTTTGTGCACGGTATTTCCAGCACCAAGGCGGACGGGACCGAGGTCCCTCGCCCGGTCAATCCCTCCAACGTCCAGATCACCAAATTCAATCTGAAAGACGCGAAACGCAAAGAGCGGCTCGGAGAGGAGGCGGAGTAAGATGGGAGATCATCAGAAAAGACTGACGGCTCCGGAACCCTGGGGAATCGGGAAGAAGGAGAACAAGTTCATCACCAAGACCGCACCCGGACCCCACAGCTCCCAGGCACTCCCCCTCGCAGTTTTTCTGCGGGATCAGATGGGATATGCCCAGAATATGAAAGAAGTTCAGGAGATTCTGAACAACAAGCAGGTGATCCTGAATGGCAGGATATGCAAGGATCCCCGAAGGGGGATTGGCCTATTTGACGTGATCTCCATGCCCACACTGGGGAGGCATTTTCTGATCCTGAGGGATAACCGCGGAAAGATCGTGGCCAAAGACATCCCTCCGGAACAGGCACAGACCCGTCTCTGTAAAGTGAAGGGAAAGACCATCACACCCGGCGGACGGATCCAGCTGAACCTCCGATTCGGTGCGAACATCCTGGTATCGGACCACACGGTCAAGCCCAGCGACACCGTGATCGTTACTCTCGCAGATCCGCAAAATCCGGAATCTCCCCACTTCAAGGTGATCGACCATTTTCCGTTCGCAGTGGGCAACTACGCGATGGTGATCGGGGGCAAACACCGGGGGAGAATCGGCAAAATCGTCGGAATAGAGAAGCGCCCCGGGAGCATCTCCACACAGGTGGTCCTCGAAGACGAATCGGAGAAGACCCTGTTCGATACCGTGGAGCGCTATGCCTTCGTGGTCGGAAAGACCCGGGAGGCGGCCACACGGTGGGAGGTATCTGCATGAACCTGATGCAGAACCTCTCCATCCACAAAGTGGTCGTACATATGGGAGTAGGAGAGAGCGGTGAGAAGCTCTCCAAGGCCGAGGATGTGTTAAAGAAGATCACCGGGCAGCTCCCGGTGAAGACCGTGGCGAAGAGAACGCTACCGGCCTTTTCGATCCGCAAAGATGCACCCATCGGATGCAAGGTGACTCTGCGGGGAAAGAAGGCGGAAGCCTTTGTTCAGATCGCGTTTGATATCGTGCAGAGGAAACTCCATCCCTCCCAGTTCGACAACCAGGGGAACTTCTCCTTTGGCATCGAAGAGCACACCGATTTTCCGGGCATGTCGTACGATCCCAAGATCGGGATCTTTGGCATGGATGTCAATGTCGCGCTGGAACGGGGAGGTGCGAGGATCGGACGCCGCACCATTGAGCGCAAGAAGATCCCGCCTCATCAGAAGATCACGGCACAGGAATCGATCGCGTTCATGACCGAACGATATCACATGGAGGTGAAGTGATGGGCGGAGAACAGAAGAAGAGCTTTGGCCGCGGGGCGCACGAGTGCCTGATGTGCGGGCGAAAACAGGGACTGATTCGCCGGTACCATATCATGTTCTGCAGACAGTGCTTCCGGGAATGGGCCCCCAAAATGGGGTTCAAGAAAATGAACTGAGGTGAGCGATACTATGGCACGATTAAACCCCATTGCAGACGCCATGAGTGCGCTGAAGAATGCAGCCGATACCGGCAAGGAGACGGTCGTTCTGGAACCCTCCAGCAAACTTCTCGGAGCCATGCTCTCCATCCTGAAGGATTCCGCCTACATCGCGGGATTTGAATTTGTGGATGATGGAAGGGGCGGACACTTCGTGGTCCGCCTGAATGGCCGGATCAACCAGTGCGGCGCGATCAATCCCCGGTTTAACCTCTCCATCGATGAGATGGAGATCTGGGAGACCCGGTACCTTCCGGCAAAGGATTTCGGTCTCCTCCTGCTCACCACCTCGAAGGGAGTGATGTCCCATCACCAGGCGCGTGAGGTGGGGATCGGAGGGCAACTCCTCGCCTTCGTGTACTGAGGTGACAGAAATGGCAATTACACACAAAGTCACCGTCCCCCTTGGGGTCACTATCACCCGTGAAGGAGGGCAGCTCCGGGTCGCAGGACCGAAGGGTACACTGGAACGAGAGCTCTCGAACCCCAATATCGCTATCTCCATCGGAGAAAAAGAGGTGATCATCTCCACCGATTCCGGCAGAAAGGAGCATATGGCCCTCTGCGGGACCTTTGCTTCGCACCTGAGGAACATGGTCCGTGGAGTGACAGAAGGTTTCTCCTATCACATGAAAGTGGTCTACAGCCATTTCCCCATCCAGCTGAAGCTGCAGGGAAAGCGACTGGAGATCAACAATTTCCTGGGAGAGAAGCATCCCCGCTACGCCCGCGTGGAGGAAGGAGTGAAGATCACCCTGGGAAATGACGAGATCACCCTGGACGGAATCAATAAGGAGAGCCTGGGAACCACGGCCTCCAATATCGAACATGCCACCAAGATACGATACCGGGATCCAAGGGTGTTCCAGGATGGTATCTATCTGACAGAGAGGGCGTGAATATGACAAAATCCAATCGATTACTGACTCTGCGTGCCCGCCATCGCCCGCGGTTTATCCGCCGGGGCGTGCACGACAAACAGAAGCTCTCTGCTTCCTGGCGTATGCCCAAAGGTGGGCACAACAAGATGCGACGCCAGTTGAAAGCCAAGGGAGCGCTCCCCACGCCCGGTTATGGGAGCCCTGCGGAGGTCCGCGGGCTCCACCCCAGCGGTTTCCGCGACGTGCTGGTGTTCAACGCGGCTTCCCTGTCCGGGCTGGACCCGGAAACGGATGCAATCCGCATCGGGGGCACGGTGGGAAGGAAGACACGAGTGAAGATTCAGGCGGCCGCGCTGGAGCAGGGACTCAAAGTCCTGAACCCCCGCGAGGTCGAGACCGAACGGACGGAGACGGTAACGCCTCCGGAAGAGTCTCGGGAAGAAGAAACCACCGAGGGGGTGGCGACCGATGAGTGATCTGTCCACCCAGCGTCGTATCGCGGCCGCGGTGTCCGGAGTCGGGGCCCACCGGCTCTGGTTTGATCCTGAAAAACTGGGAGAGATCGAGGCCGCCATCTCCCGCGACGATGTGCGGACCCTCCTGGGCAACGGAGCGATCAAGGTTCTGGCAGCCGGGGGTTCCAGCAAGGGACGTTCCCGCCTCCGCAAGGAGAAGCGGTCGTATGGACACTGCCGTGGTCCAGGACGCAGAAAAGGCGCCCAGGGCGCCCGGGCTCCCAGCAAACGAGCCTGGATCCAGCGCATACGCGCGATCCGACGCACACTCCGCGCAATGCGGGAAGAGAACTCCATCGATCCGCATCTCTACCGCCTCCTCTACCGGAAGGCCTCCGGAGGAGAGTTCCGGAACGTGGCGCACCTGAAATCTCACATAGAAACCGTCTCCGGGAGGTCGAAGTAAATGGCCACCGGACCACGATACTTCGTCCGGGGCCGCCGGAGAAGGGAAGGAAAAACCGATTACTATCAGCGGAAGGGACTCATCGTGAGCGATCGGCCCCGAATGGTGGTACGGAAGACCAATCGGTCCATCATCATCCAGCTGGTGACCGCACACCCGGAGGGAGACCGCACCCTGGTGGTCGCGAATTCACAGGACCTCGGCGATCTTGGATACACCGGGTCCAAGGGCAACCTCCCCGCCGCATACCTGACCGGACTCCTGTTTGCCACCCGGGCACGAAACGCCGGATACGAGGCGGCAGTCCTGGACATCGGTCTGCACCGGGCCAGCCGGGGAGCACGCATCTTCGCCGCCCTGAAGGGTGCCGTGGAAGGGGGGCTGGATATCCCCCACGGGGAAGAGATTCTTCCTGAGGATGCACGGGTGAGAGGAGAACACATTGCGGCCTACGCGACGGAACGGGGATCCTCGCTACCGGAGCAGGTGGCGGCAGTGAAAGAACGCATCGCGAAGGGGGTGGAATAACATGGCGGTAGAAATGGAAGGCTGGGTCCCCCAGACCGGAATAGGAAAGATGGTGGCCACCGGCCAGATCAAAAGCATCGATGAGGTGCTGGACAGCGGTAAGCCCATCAAGGAACCCCAGATCGTGGACGCGTTCCTGACCGACCTCGAAGACGAGGTGCTGGACATCACCATGGTGCAGCGGATGACCGACTCGGGGCGGCGGGTGAAATTCCGCGCCGTAGTCGTGGTCGGAAACCGCAACGGGTATATCGGCTTTGGCCAGGGAAAGGACGGCCAGGTCGGAAATGCGATCAAGAAAGGTATTGACGATGCAAAATTGAACCTCATTCGGGTGAAGCGAGGGTGCGGATCGTGGGAATGCGGATGCGGTGAAGAGCATTCCGTTCCCATGGAGGTCACCGGGAAGGCAGGCAGTGTGCGGGTCACGCTGAAGCCTGCCCCTCAGGGGATCGGGCTCGTCACCGGCAATATCGCCAAAAAGGTACTGGAACTCGCCGGCATCAAGGATGTCTGGACGTTTACCAACGGCAACACCCGGACCACGATTAACTTTGCCAAGGCCACGTTCGAGGCCCTTCGCAAGACCAACCTGACTCGTTCCGGAGGGAGGGTCTGATGTTCGCCATCGTTCAGATTCGCGGCACGGTCAACACCCGCCGGGAGATCCGGGACACCCTGAAGATGCTCCGACTCCATCATATCAACCACTGCGTGCTTGTCCCCGATACTCCCGAGTATCTCGGCATGGTACGCAAGGTGAAGGATTTTGTCGCATATGGAGAGGTGGATGCCGAGACTCTGACCACTATCCTGACCACGCGCGGGCGACTTTCGGGAAACCGGAGACTCACCGACGAGTATGTCCGGGAGCATACTCCCTATCCGGGCGTGCAGGAGTTCGCGAAGGCCCTATACGAAGGAACCGCGTCGTTTTCCGACCTTCCCGGGCTGAAACCGGTCCTGCGCCTTCACCCTCCCCGCAAGGGATTTCTGACCATCAAGCGCACCTACCAGCAGGGCGGTGCCCTCGGTTACTATGGCAAAGAGATCAATTCATTGCTCTACAAGATGAGGTAAGAATATGCCGGTGAATAAACGATCAAAATTCCGGGGTTCCCGGACCTGCGGAGGCGGGACACACAAGAACCGCCGCGGGGGAGGAAGCCGGGGAGGTCGGGGCCATTCCGGGGGATGCAAGCACCATTTCGTCCGTTATTACGAACAGGGCTTTTCCTTCGGGAAGAATGGATTTTCCCCAGTGCCCCATCTCTCGGAATCGGTAATGGACATTGG
>JBAIXL010000266.1:0-2457 GCA_037916685.1 Methanolinea tarda | reverse complement strand
ACCTTAAGATCGTGGATGATGAAGGGGTCCACATTCACCCCTGTCCCCTCTGGAAACGTGCCCCGCTCGAGGAGTTACTCCGACGCTATCGTTCTGACCAAGCGGCTGTCGTCATGACCGGAGAGCTTGCGGATTGTTTTGACAGTAAACAGGACGGAATCCGCTGGATTGTGAGTACGGTAACCAGGGTCTTCCCGGATGCGCTCTTCTACGGCACCGATGGAACATTCCACCGGGACGCAGTACCGTCACTGGCCGCCGCAAACTGGCATGCCTCGGCCGCATACCTCCTTCCACGATATCCGGGCATGCTGCTCCTGGATATGGGGAGTACCACCACCGATCTCATACCGTTATGGGATCTGGCCCGTCTTGAAGGTCTTACCGACCTGCGGCGCCTTCAGGAAGGATATCTAATCTATCACGGCCTGTTGCGCACTAGTGTTCCCGCCTTTGTGCGCACGGTTACGGTGCAGGGACAGCCCACTCCTATCAGCAGCGAATATTTCGCCATCACCGCCGATATACACCTGATGCTGGGCCATATCACTCCGCAGGAATACACCTGCGACACCCCGGATGGAGTTCCCCCCTCCCGCGATTCCTCGATCCGCCGCATCGCCCGCCGGGTATGTGCGGATCCGGATGAAGTGGGGGGAGAGGGTGCCGTTCAGCAGATCGCCGAAGAGATCGGAGAGATCGAGCGCGATATGGTACGGGAAAGGGTGCGGGAGGTGCAGAGACGATCCGGTACCCGGGGAGTCCTGTGTGCCGGGATAGGAGGAAGATATTTCGCGCCTCTCCTTGGGGGTCTGGATCTGGCGCAAGAACTCGGTCCGGTCTCGGATGCCCTTCCCGCTCATGCGGTCCGGGAGGTGGCGCAACGAACCGCTGGCTGATCGCAGGCATTCTGTTGGCCACTTCAGTGGGTCTTTCAGTTCTGCTATGGATATCCGGGTATCCGGTGTTCTTTTTCTTACTGTTTATTCCCCTTATTCCGTTCTTCCGAAAGTCCCACCAGCTGAAAGAGTGCCCCGTGTGTGGGTGGAAGACGACAGGCAGCGAGCGCTTCTGCCCCTTCGATGGTACTCCCCTTGTCCAGCTGGACACCCAGGATTGAGAGATAGAGCAGGGAGAGTGGGACCGGAACTCCATACAGTGCGAAGCTGGGTGACGCGGGGAGATTCATGGTCGCATAACGACGTATAGTACCCCAGTCCATCTCGATATGGCAATGGGCGAGCAAACGGCTTGCTTCATGATAGGACACCAGGCGCGAAAGGATTCGTGCAAAGTCAACGACCGGAGACCCATGACGGGTGGATGGGTAAAACGGAGCCTCCGCCATACTCATGTCTCCGCAGGAGCGGCAGGAAAACCGTTTGATGGTTACATGAATGTCTGTTCGTGTATCTCCCTCAATCAGGGTAGCAAAATGTTTCTGCCGGTAGTCATATCCCTGGAGCGAACCCTGGCAGGAAGGGCATGAGGTACCCTGGGTGAACCGCACACCGTCCATCGCCAGAATTCCCTTGCGGATCAGATCCGATACCATGGGGGGGATGAGGATTCGTTTCTTCATGCTGTTTTCATCGTTTGTATGCGCTTTTTCGACCACGGGTTCCCATAACCCGTCTATGTGAGAGGTTACCCACTATAATTTATCAATTTTTCTTGATAAAACAGTATCGTTATATAATATCAAATCTGACCTTTTTTTGTCCGAGGTTTTTGAATGGCTATGAATTACGTTCAGACAACCTGCCCGTATTGCGGGACAGGATGTACCTTCAACCTCGTGGTAAAGGACGGGAAGGCGATTGGGGTTCAACCCTATCAACGCTCTCCCGTGAACCTTGGTAAGGTATGCCCGAAAGGGACCTATGCCCACGAGTTTGTTCACCATCCCGACCGCCTGACGACACCTCTCATCAAGAAAGATGGGAAGTTCGTGGAGGCGACCTGGGATGAGGCCTATGATCTCATCGCCAAGAAGTTCAAGCAGTACAAGCCGGAGGAGTGTGCCTGCCTTTCTTCTGCCCGTGTTTCCAACGAAGAGAACTACGCGATGATGAAGTTCGCCCGCGGAGTGCTCAAGACCCGGCACATCGATCACTGTGCCCGTCTCTGCCACGCCTCTACGGTCGCCGGTCTCGCCTCCACCTTTGGTTCCGGTGCGATGACCAATTCCATTCTGGACATCGAGGAATCCAAGTGCGTCTTTATCCTGGGGAGCAACACCTTCGAACAGCACCCCCTGATCGGACGACGGGTGATGAAAGCGAAGGAGAAAGGTGCGAAGGTCATCTATGCCGATCCGCGCTTTACTCCCACCGGCAAGCAGGCGGACCTGTACATGCAGTTCCGCTCCGGTTCGGATGTCGCTATCCTTAACGGCCTGATGCAGGAGATCCTGCGCAACGGCTGGGAGAACAAGGAGTTCGTCCAGACCCGCTG
>JBAIXL010000265.1:0-6325 GCA_037916685.1 Methanolinea tarda | reverse complement strand
CGTGATCGAGTCGCTCCAGAGATTCCCGACTGCCGGCAGATCCGGTACAGGAGCATTCCAAAGCGATTCCGCATTGTTCTGCTGCTCTTTTGGCGGCCATCAGGGCACCTCCCTCCAGATGGGCTATTACCCTGGGGTACGGGTGAGTCCGGAGATATTGCTCGAGGACAGAAGATACCCAATCCAGTTCCTCCCGATCCCAATATCCGGTCACCGGGACATCATAGTGGGCGGCCGGATATACTCGTTCCAGTTCACGGGGGACCAGGCCCAGAGGGGAGGTGATCATCAGCTCATGGGCCCTCCCTTGGATCACCTGATGAAATCGCCGATGACTCTGCGAGAGGGAATAGGGTTTGCGGGCAGAGCAGGGAAGAAGAACCGCGACATCTGCAGCGGGAGGGCGATACCGGTGGAGGACTCTCTCCGCAAACCGGCGGACTTCGATGCGTCGGAGGGCTTCTCCACTATTGGCGAGGAGAATACCATTCCGTACGACGGGGGAACGTGGTTCAAGGAACTCGTATCGGGCATCAAGCTGGCGCAGAATGGCAACCTGGTGCGCCTGCATACGGCACCGGCTCTCTACCAGCTCCCGGAGGGATCCTCGAGTGACAAACCGGGATCCCAGAGCGATTTCCTGGAGCAGTGCCTGCCGATTGTGGATATACAGGTCCCCCTTTCGGCATCCTTCGCACCCACAGACGTTTTCCTTCATCCATTCTTCGGGAAACACTCCCTCTGGGAGACAAAGCTGGTTTTGTGCGGTCTTCAAATCGACACCGGTGAAGTCGAAGAGATCAAATCCTGAATAGAGAAGAAGGGAGACCGTGTGCGGGAGAGCAGCGGCCGGGGCGTACCACAGGGTATCGGGCGGGACCTGTTCCTTGAGGCGGACCAGCCAGTCGACATAGGCGGCCGGGCTGGCCAGCGCGGTATGCCAGCCGGGCACCATCACACAGCTGCCGTGGGGTACCTTCAATACGACACGCGGGTGCACCGAGAACGGCTCATCCTCACCCATCGTATGATACCTTTGGACAAATGCGTCATCCGCCATCAGGGGGACACAGGAGAGTTCCCTTTTCTGGAGGGAAGGGTACTCCTCTCGCATGGAAAGAACCGCCGGAAAGGCCTGCTTCTTCCCCTCATGCTCGAAGGTTCCGACCCGGGCAAGCCCGTCCCGTTTTCGAATATCCACTACCGACACAACCGGACCTCCGTTCCGGGAAGATACCGGGATATCCGATCGTACCAAATTCCATCGGTTAGGATGGTTACCTGGCTCTCCGGGTGAGACTGGATCAGCCGGAGGATACCCTGGCAGCCTGCGTGTACCGATTCGTCTTCCCACGAGGGTATCACACTCTGACCGATAGGGAAGGTCTCCGCGAGTTCAGCGGGATAGGGGCCAAATGGAGGTTTAAAGAACAGAACCTGATTCGTTGAGGGTGTTCCTCCGACCAGAGAGACGACGACCTCCTTTTCCAGGGGCAACCGTTCCAGCATGGAATGATAGCGGGTCACCTCGGTTCTCTCACAGCTCTCACGACCGCGGTAAAAGAAGCGCCCCTTGGAAACCCTGTCCTGAGACTCCATCTCGGTCTTATGGGCGAGAAATTCCCGGTATCCGTCCAGAAGCCGGGGATGACTGCGGCACCGGTCATCTACCCGTTCCCAGAGCGTACCTTCCTGGATCGACTGGCGGATGCCGGAGATCTCGGCCAGAGTTACATACAGATTATGGTAGGCCAGGAGACGTTCGACTTCGGGATCCGTACGAATTTCCTGGACGGAGTGATTCCGGCAAATCGCGCAGGAACAGGGAAGGTCGGCCAAATCTTCGAGGTGGTAACTGCCCTGAGGGGTGAGATAGCGTCGATCCCGTGCAAAGAGAGCATAGGCGGCGGAATCAAACAGATCGCACCCCATGGCCACGGCAAGAGGAAACATCATGGGATGGCCTGCGCCGAAGAGATGAACCGCCGTAGAAGGAGAAAGTCCGCTCTTGCAGGCCAGAACTACCCGTACCAGATCCCGGAACCGGTATTGTTCCATGAGAGGGACCACAGCACCAATGGGACAGAAATCGAACCCGAGGCTCTGAACCCTCTCTGCGGCCTTCTTTCTCAGATCGGTATAGATCCCTCCCTGCACCGGTCCGGCGCTGTTTTCCGGCGCGATGTCCCTCGCTTCACGAAGTCGATCCAGGGTGACATCGAGTTCGTTTTCCGCGGTGGCCCGGTCGGCTCCCGGGGAAGTGGGGATATCCAGAGGGACCACGATATCACTGCCGATGCGTTGCTGGAATTCAAGAGTCTCCCGGTTGGTGATCTCCACCTCTCCGTATACCGACTGCTGGAATGCGCCGGAGTCGGTCATGATGATACCGTCAAAATCCAGAAAACGGTGCAATCCCTGCTCTATCACCGGTTCCCGATAACGGTCACTGCGGGAAAAGATATAGGCATTGGTGATGAGGGCCTCCACGCCCAGCGAACGCATCTCTCGGGGATCGATGAGTGGGATATGAGGATTGATGACAGGAAGAAGAGCGGGAGTACGAAGGATTTTATTCCCTACCTTCAGTCTTCCGTATCGTCCACCGATATCTTTTTCCAGCACCTCAAACGCAAATCCCATATCGTTCCCAAATTCTCTTATGTCATCTGATCCCGGGGCGGATAAGGGTTGCCCGAAGGATTCCTGTGTATACACCCAATCACCCGATGTCCCAAGAGTGGAAATAGGGGTGATGCGTTCAACGGTTCTTGCGGACTCTCAATGTCCGGGCAGCTATTCGCTGAAGATCTGGCCTTCGAAAGAGAATACCTCCACGTCATCATATTTCCAGCAGCCCGGTCGGAGTCCCGCCTTGATACAGGTATGATCCAGGAATTCCCGGTTGTCCCAGCCGCATTCACCGGGAACCTGGGGAAGAAGCAGACCGCTACATCCTCTACTCTTCACGATCAGACCATGCTTCCCGACAGTGATCGCATCCGGTCTCTGTTCAGGAGCGACGGTCAGTCTCTCCGGAGAGGTGAGAACGGTTACTTCGAGATGAGTGGAAGAAAGCTCCGAGGTTCTCAGGGGAGGGAAGCGGGGATCCTGTAATCCCGAACAGATCGCAGCCTCGATCAGCGCCTCCCCAAGCGGCATGACGGGATACGGGATCCCGATGCATCCCCGGAGCTCTCCGCCCTTCTTGAGAGTAACAAAGACTCCCCGTTTTTCCTCAAATACCGGCGGAAGACCTCGTGCCCCGTACGTCTCTCCCTGAAGAGCGGACGTGAGGGCTTTTCTGGCGAGGTCCAGGGCCATTCTCCCTTCCTCCTCCGTAAGCGCATACATTACATGTAAATAATCTGCTGTCGCATATAATAGGAGAGGGAGAGAGCGGCTCACGGTGGAGTTCTTCCACTGAGGAAAGTCCCCCCACCCCCGGACACGCAGCCGTATGCAAATACGGGTGGCGAGAGTCACGGCGCTGACACAGAAACGACACGGCCTGCTGTAAGCCATGAATACGACCGAGCCTAAGGATTCTCATGGGATCTGAGGCGAGAAGCAGAACCCTGCGAGATAACTCGTTGAGCATCATAGCAGCAGGATACGATGAAACGGTGAAACCCTGCGGGTGCAAGCCAGAACAGGGCATATGGGAGTCCGGACCCAGCCCGGGTATGGCGCGTAGCTGAATGCCGCTTGGAACAGAAGGGGGCTTACTCCTCCCACTCATTTCGTACCCATCTATCGATACCCGTTCTCACAAATCTTCAAATAGACTTTCAGACTATTATTCTTCTTGAAAATGAAATTCCGCCATCAGGATATCAGTGTGCTGCTCCTGCTCCTCATCGCCAGTCTGGCCTGGGTAGACGTTATCACCACGGAATGGGGACTGCAGCAGGGATACCAGGAACTCAATCCATTTATCGCTCCCTATGTGGCGGACCCGGTGATCTTCATTTTGATAAAGGCGGGAGGACTCTTGCTTATTGCACTGCTCGCCCTTTGTTCCCGATGGTTCTACCGGCGAGGGGATCATATTCTTTTGGGCGTCGTCTGTAGCATCACCTGCATCCCGGCATTCTGGAACGTTTCTGTTCTTTTACCCTGACATACGGAGGGATATAGGCTGATTGGATTTCTTCCGATCCTCCTCGAACATCATTCAGGGCGGGACCCATGATGGATCGGGAGCGTTATACGGTACACGGGTCTCGGGGATCGTATCATCTCCAGGATGTAATTCGAACTTCATCAGGGTATTAGGTTTTTCGGAGTACAGGGGGGTTCAGATTGTATATTCCCGTCAATAATGGATTATGCATTCCGTATGACTGACAGTAATATATATCAGGGCCCCCACCGTATAATATTCCATACCGGTCCCACCCAGACAGAGGACCGAAGCCGGGTTGTATCCAACGTAACCCGCTAATCCGATCCGCATTATGAATCTTCCTACTGCTACGGAATTAAAGAGAAAACGTGAGAGCCTGGGCCTTAAACAGGCGGAAGTGGCCCGGCTGGCAGGAATCAGTCAGTCTATGATCGCCCGAATCGAATCCGGTTCGGTTGATCCCCGCATTAGTACGCTACGCAAAGTGATCGAGGTACTCACCGATGCGGAGCGATCCAAGATCACAGCCCGGCACGTAATGTGCCATCCGGTATACAGTGTCCAGGCCTCGGATCCGATCTCGCGTGCGGTCCGTATCATGGAAGAACGGGGAATCTCCCAGGTCCCGGTGCTGGAGAATGGAGTACCGGTGGGTTGTGTGTCAGAAACCGCGCTGGTTTCAGCAATGGATCGAGGAACACTCCCCCGGGACACGGTATTGCTGGTCAAGGATCATATGGAGTCCGGTTTTCCCACCGTACCTCCGGATGCAGATCTGACCACCGTGGTGCACATCCTGCAGAACAACCACGCCGTCCTGGTAGTTGACCGGGGAGCGATACAGGGCGTGATCACCAAACATGACCTGCTTTCCAGGATTATCTGACTAGAGACAGGAGACAAGATCCCGAAGAACCTTTGCTGGTTCTTCTGCCTTTACCACACTGGAAGCAAGCAGTACTCCGTCCGTTCCCAGGTCCAGGGCAGTTTTCACACAGGTTCCCGAATGGATGCCGGCCCCCGCCAGAACATGCACCTCTGGATTAATGCGCTGTACGGCCGCCACCGAACGACGAATAATATCCGGATCGGCCTCTGAAACGGATATGGTACCTCCGATAAGTTCCGGCGGTTCCACCGCGATATACCCGGGTCCCAGTGCGGCGGCAGCCGCAGATACCCGATCGTTATTGGTACAGAGGATCGTCTCCAGATGATGTTCTTTCGCGGCCTTGATCGAGGCCTCGATCTCCGCAAGGGTAAGCCGCCTCTCAGAATGATTCAGCAGCGTTCCCTGGGCCCCCGCAAACCGGATCGAAACGGCAGTAACATGCCCGGTAAATGCCCCGGGAGTCACTCCGTCCAGATGCTGGGCAAATACCGGAATATCAAAGTGGTGGGCAATGCGGTGCAGATCGGTAAAGGTGGGTGCGATGGCGATCATTACTCCGCTTTCCTGGGCAACCTCCTGAGCGCTCTGCGCAATCAGATCGGCCCTGCGACCCGTCCCTTCCCGATACACCTTGCAGTTGATGACGATTAGCGGTCTGTCCATCACGATCTCCGGTTGAGAATGGGGAGCCGCGGGTATAAAAAGAGCAGGTTAACCGATCGGTGGCTATCGGTGCGAAGCAGGATGTGCAGGGGATGACGTAGTTGCGATGGATTATATGCTATTATCCACCATTCCTTGACTATGGAACGGAGCCTTCCCTCCCGAATCCTCAAGCTCGTGGTTGCGATAGCGGTCTGTGAAGCAGCAGGAGTGCTGGGATCCCTCTTTACTATCCCGAAAATCCCAACCTGGTATCAAACCCTCACCCTACCCTCCTTCGCCCCACCTTCCTGGGTATTCGGGCCGGTCTGGGTCACTCTCTATTTACTGATGGGGGTCGCCCTGTTCCGAATCTGGGAGGAACGACCGCATGCGCCCATTTCAGGAGCTGTCCTGGTCTTCGCGGTTCAGCTC
The DNA here is from genome assembly GCA_037916685.1 of Methanolinea tarda. Classification (GTDB taxonomy): domain Archaea; phylum Halobacteriota; class Methanomicrobia; order Methanomicrobiales; family JACTUA01; genus JAJRCM01. The sequence continues at coordinate 227 of JBAIXL010000265.1, read as the reverse complement.
GTCGTGAATGTGCTCTGGTCGTACCTTTTCTTCGGGCTTGAATCTCCCCTGTATGGTCTCGTGGCTATCATCATTCTCTGGGCCCTGATCCTGCTCACCATCCGGGAGTTTTATCGGATCTCCCGACCTGCTGCCTATCTGTTGATCCCCTACATCATCTGGGTATCCCTTGCCGGAGTCCTGAATTTTGCCATCTGGACCCTGAATTAATCACATGTATATCGAAC
>JBAIXL010000264.1:0-11699 GCA_037916685.1 Methanolinea tarda | reverse complement strand
CACAAAAGAGACCGGATCGCACTTCCGATAGGAAGGAGGTATTGCACAGACGCGTGATGCATATACAGATCGACCGTCCCGTTCATCAGACGGGTCAGTGCCTGGGAAGGCCGCCCGGCTATCCCCCAGTGCAGGCCGGTATCAAGGGAAAAAGTATGTTCCAGGCCCGCTTCGTTGTTCTGTTCACACCGACAAGTACGAGAAAAGATCGGTTCTCTTCCGGATACTAGAACGGGACATCCAATCCCCATTCCTTCCCGTGTGATGTTTTCACCCTTGGATATCAGGAGAAATCCCCGGCACAGGCCGGATGAGCGACCCTCTCCCTTATATCCGTTTCCCTGCACAAGTCTCAGAGATGGCGGGGGACACCCCTCTCCCGTTGGGGGAGTGACGGATTCAGTGCATTTCCCGGATTCACGACTTCCCATAATCGCCCTGATTCTGCTATAGAAGGAGGATCCATATTTAAGCCTTCCCGCCTCCGCGAATCCCGGGCTACGATACCTTTAAAGACTAGAAACAGGCATTAGCCGCTTGACTGGTCTGGTATGTCTTCCTCTCCCACCATCATTCTGACCGCGGATGAGACCATGATGAGCCGGTACCGCGGAGGCATGTTTCTGGGTTTCGCAACCTGTGCTCCTAAAGGCGTAATTCCGGACTGGATCTTTTTTGCCGCATTTGCTCCACCGGTGAAGAGGATAGATGGACGTGCTCAGTATGCCGATTTTGGAACCCGCATTATAGAATCGTCGCTTCTCGCTCGGGGATTTTCCGAGGATGAAGTGGCGGTCGTTCATCCCCGGGATCTATCCCGAGTGGCAGGGAGGGACACGGCCATTGTCTCGGTATCCGGTCACGACCTGCTGGGAATCAACCCTCCAACCTCCACGTTCATCGATTTCATTCGTACCGGGCCCCCCTATAATCGTGTCAAGTTTCTGCAACTGATGCAACATCCGTTGATGGAACAGGTGACAACGGTGGTCGGAGGGAAGGCGGCCTGGCAGGTGGCTCATGAGCCTATGATGGACCGGCTGGGGATCGATTATGTTCACCTTGGGGAAGGTGACATCTCGGTACCTCGTATGTTCCGTTCCATCCTGGATGGAGAAGAGATTCCCCGTATTTATACAGGAGAGGAGGCTCCCCTGGATGCCATCCCCCGCATTCGTAATCCCACCATTCATGGGCTGGTGGAGATCTCCCGAGGTTGTGTCCGGGGCTGCTCGTTCTGCACGCCTGGAATGCAACCTATCCGGCACAAGCCTCTGGAACATATCCTTCATGATGTGCACGTCAATGCTCGCGCGGGAAATTCGAGCATCATCCTTCACGCGGAGGATGTGCTCTGCTACGGCTCGCATCGTATCGAAGCACGACATGAAAAGGTGATGGAGTTGTTTCGCAAAGTCGCGGAAGTGGAGGGAGTACAGAGCATCAATCTGTCCCATCTCGCCCTGGCCACCGTATATCACCATCCGGCGCTGCTAGAGGAACTATCCGAATTCCTTGGCACACTCCCCGGTCAGACGTTCAACGGCGCTCAGACCGGCATCGAGACCGGCAGCGCCCGGCTGATGGCTCTCCACATGAAAGGTAAACCCTATCCCTCTCCCCCGGAGAAATGGCCGGAAATCGTCACGCAGAGTCTGGGGATTCTCGCAGACAATAACTGGATTCTCGCCTGCACCATGATCATCGGATTGCCCGAAGAGCGTGAGGAGGATGTGCAGAAGACCCTGGATCTTCTCGATGACATTAAAGGGATTCGGGGAACATTCCTGGTGCCGATGAACTTTGTGTCCATGGATCCGGCACGGCTTTCGGATGAAGATTCCTTTACGATCAACCGCATGACACCCTCCCATTGGGAACTCTTCGGGCGGTGTCTGGAACACGACGTCCGGCTTGCCCGAGAATTACGAGAGTACCTGGTGGAGGGAAATGTGATCCTGCGGGGTCTCTCCCGTCTCTGTCTGAACTTCTTCATGAACGGAACCGAGCGATATGCCCGTATGATTCAGGGTGGGAATCCTCCTCCCGGGTTCGACCCGGCCAAAAAGAATTACCTGGTTCCCGAGGTCTGACCGAACGGACGTTAGCTTTATCGCATCACAGGGTGCTAGGAGGGGCACTTGATCATCTATGCCTTCAGCTTCCCCTTCCATCGTACTTACGGCCGACGAGACGATGATGAGTCGATATCGTGGAGGAATCTTCCTGGGTTTCGCCACCTGCGCTCCTCAAGGAATCCTACCCGACTGGCTCTTCTTCCTGACCTTTGCTCCTCCCGTCCCCCGAGTCAACGGAAGAGCCGTGTACGCCGATAGTGGTATCCGTCTAATAGAATCCTCGCTTCTCGATAATGGGTTCACCCATGACGAGGTCGCCGTAGTCCATCCACGGGATCTTTCAAAGATGGTTGGGAAAGAAACGGGAATCATTTCCATCTCGGGACACGATCTGCTGGGTATCAATCCGCCCACCTCCACTTTTGTGGACATGGTTCGTACAGGACCGCCCCTGAACCGGGTGAACTTCCTGAAATTGCTGCGGCATCCGGTGATGAAGAAAGCCACTGTGGTGGTAGGTGGGAAGGCAGCCTGGCAGGTGGCTCATGAGCCCATGATGAACCGGCTGGGGATCGACTATGTCCATCTGGGGGAGGGGGAGGTATCGGTTCCTAAAGCCTTTAAAGCGATCCTTACCGGTGAGAAACTTCCCCGAATTATTACCGGAGAGGATGTGGCATTGGAAAAGATACCCCGCCTGAGGCATGCGACGATTCATGGTCTGGTAGAGATATCCCGCGGTTGTATGAGAGGATGCCGGTTCTGTACTCCCGGCATCCAGCGCATGCGCCATAAACCTCTGGAGCAGATCCTGGCCGATGTCCGATTAAACATCGAATCCGGTAATAGCGGAGGCCTTCTGCATGCCGAAGATGTCCTGCTCTACGGATCCCTTCGGCTCCAGCCTGAAAAAGAGAAGGTGATCCGGCTTATCAGTGATGTGGCAAAGGTGCCGGGAGTGACGAACATCGGACTCTCCCATCTTGCCCTTGCGACGGTATACCATCATCCCGATCTTCTGGAACAGGTATCTGAGATAATGGCCCCCTTACCGGACCAGCACTACAACGGGGTTCAGACGGGCATAGAAACCGGCAGTCCGCGTCTGATGGAACAGTATATGCGAGGTAAAACGGCGCCCTCTCCTGTGGAGAAATGGCCTGAGATTGTGCAGCAGAGCCTAGGGATGATGCATGATCTCAACTGGGTCCCGGCCTGTACCCTGATCAGCGGATTGCCGGAAGAACAGGAGGAGGACGTATTGAAAACCCTGGATCTGGTGGATGAACTGAAAAGTATCCGTGCAATACTTGTACCCATGAATTTCGTCTCTATGGATCCTGCTGCCCTTTCGGATAAAGAATCGTTTACCATTGATCGGATGAAGTCCGCTCACTGGCAGCTCATGGCGAAATGTGTTGAACACGATATACGGGTCGTTCGGGAACTGGTCCGCACGGTCCCTGTGGGAAACATCGTAATGAAAGGCCTCTTTTCTCTTGCAACCGGCTATATGATGCGGGGAGTCTCAAACTCGATATCGACGATGAAACAAGGTTTGCCGCCACTGGATCTCGCAGGCAGGAGTTACCTGATCCCCCGGGTTTGATGCATATATTCCTGGTATCTGCCCTATGCCACGTACAGACACGTTCATGTACTCACATGAACCAGTCAGGCCGTCGAAAAAACTCTGGTAAATTTCCCGAGAAACCGATGTTATAGATCACAGGAAAAAACGCGGTTCTGTGGCAAAAACAACTGTCGGGAACATGCGCAAATGATCTCCGTTGATCGACTTAGACCCTCAATAACAAAAAAGTGATTACATCATTTTATCCATCATCTGTTTGACCATTTTGTAGGTCTCCACTTTATGTTGAAGATACCGGATATGGGCTTCTTTTTTCATAATCTTTTCATCCAGCATACGCATCACAATGGTCTTCTTGGCAGAGGGGTCCATCTTTTCCCACATCAGCCAGAGCATGGCTGGTTTCATACCGTGTTCGCCACCCATGCCATGCATCCCTTTCGAACCTTCCATCAATTTTCTCACCGATGCACGTCTCTGTGCACCGCGGTTTTCCAAGGCATGGTTCTTATATTAAACTTTGGGATGCCGGTCCGAATGATGACTCGATCGGTTCTCACTGATCCCCTGATTTCGGACCCCGGAAGATTTCTGTGGTGAAATTATATATACCGGGACAGACCGAGGATTTGCTCGGTGTGAAGAATGCCTTACCGATGGAGGAAAAAGATCGATGTAGATGAGACGGTGTGCGTGCTACAAAACTCGTTGAACAATGATCCTGAATTGCCACACTGGCTGGTACAGACGATCAAGGGTGCCATCGCAGAGTCCGATCCCCGGTATTCGGCGTACTTTTTTGAAGAGGTGAAGAAGTTTACACCACAGGCATTAAAATACTTCGAGCTCGCCAAATAAGTGATCCGATCATATTTTTCCATTTCGGCTCTGCCATCCAAGGTACCCTATCTGTTTTGATGATTTCATGCGGTATATCCCAGACATCTATGGAGGAACGGGAGTTTGATTATGGGGAACATGTACATACTTTCCAAGATATGGCAAGAAAGCAGACACGGAAGAAAATTCGACTCAGCGGTCCCCTGCCCAAAAACCGGGTAGGGTACACAGGAAGGGCGGGAAACCATATGTATGTCTTGAATAAATCAGATGTCTTAAATTACGACGGCACCACTGCATTCTTTTACCGCGATGGGGAGCTTCTCTACAAAAAAGAGGTGAAAGGAGAGGAATTGAAGAAGATGGTCCGCATCCTGATGGATTATGGTGATGTGGTGCTGGATAAGTATTTCACCCCGGTGATTAAAGACACCGCGAGTGAGCCTCCAGCGGCCGATATTCCAACCGAAGAGTCGGAGTGATCTCTCTCGGTCGCCCCACGATCTTCCAAATTGTTATGCCGGCCGATTTTTTGGTTGAAAGCGAATGGAAGGACCGCCCGGTACATACGAGGGTGAAAATATGCGGTATTACCCGGCCGGAAGATGCGATCGTCGCGGAAAAATTCGGAGCGGATGCGATCGGTGTGGTGATGAGCACACCCTCCGCACGTACGATTTCCGTAGATCAAGCGGAGGAGATCTTCTCATCTGTGGGCCCCCTAATCTCCCGGGTGATTGTGACTCATACGCGAAGTCTAAGAGGGATCCGGGAGATCCTCCGTCTCCGCCCGAATGCCCTTCAGATCTCCCATGGGTTCCCGCAGATTCAGGGTGTGCGATTGATTCGGGTGCTCTGTCCTGGAGATCCTATCCGTACGGACTGCGATGCCGTCATCATTGATGGCAGCCGGGGGATGGGTATCCCTTATGACCGGATCTACGCGGAAAAGATCCAGTCAGCATCATCAATACCCGTGATCCTTGCGGGAGGGCTTACCCCGGAAACGGTACAGGAGACAATTCGTGACCTGGGCCCGTATGCCGTGGACGTATGTTCGGGGGTAGAAAGCGCACCCGGGATAAAGGATCCCGGTAAAATTCGATCATTCATCCAACGGGTGCGGGATGCGGATCGTGAAGTGCGGTTCCGCCTTCGAGCGTGAAGAAGAATATCGCGCCTTTACCCACTTCCGCCTCTGCCCATATGTCCCCGCCATGACGTTGAATGATCTTCTGGACGATGGCGAGACCCACTCCGGTCCCCTCATACTCACTCGCCGTATGCAGTCGCTGAAAGACTCCAAACAGCTTGTGCACATAGCGCATATCGAATCCGATACCATTGTCTTTTATATAATATATCGTCCTGCCCTCTTTCTGGATTGAACCCACATCAATTTCCGCTCTTTCCTTCTGTCGTGTGAATTTCAAAGAGTTGGATAAAAGATTCTGGAATACCAGCTTCAACATGGCCGGATCGGCAGAGCAGGGGGGCAGTTCAGAGATGGTAACCTGAACATCCCTCCCCTTGAGCTCCGGGTTCAGCTCTTCCAATACGTCCTTCGCGATCTGACGGGTATCGATATTCTCTTTCTTCACGAGGGACCGGCTCATGCGGGACAACTTAAGGAGTGCATCGATCAGGAGCGCCATCTGCTGCGCGTTCCCTCTTACTTTGTTCAGGTAGGACCTCGCCTCTGGGGGAAGTGCCTCCTGATACTGCTCAAGAAGGATTCCCGAAAAGCCGTCGATGGCACGCAGGGGTGCCCGAAGATCATGAGAGACTGAGTAGGTGAAGGATTCCATTTCCCGGTTCGCTTCGATAAGTTCTGCGGTGCGATCTTTTACCCTCTGTTCGAGTTCCTCGTTTAACTTGCGGATTTCCTCTTCCACCGATCGCAGCTTGGTCAGATCGATCAGCGTACCGCGGATTCCCGTTGCCACATTATTCTCGATGATGGGGGCACTGTGAACCATACCCTGAAATCTCGTTCCGTTCTTCCGGACCAGGGTATATTCTCTTCCTCCCGACGGCCTTCCCTCCGCTACTGCATGAAGATTTTCCAGAGCGGCTCTCCCGTCTTCGGGCGTCAGGACTTGCAGAACGTTTAATCCACTGGCCAGTTCCATGGGGGAATACCCCAGGAGATCAAAGGTGAATTGATTGGCATAGAGTATTTTTCCCTCGAGATCGATTTCAAAGACCGCCTGAGGCAGGAGAGCGACCAGCTCTTTAAACCGTCTTTCGCTCGATCTCAGTTCCTCTTCCATCCTCTTTCGTTCGGTAATATCCCTTCCCACAGCCTGGTATTCGGTGATAGTGCCCGTGTGATCCAGAAACGCCCTGAGATTCCACTGCTGCCAGCGGATGGAACCATCGGCGGAAGAGAACGCGCCTTCGAATGTCTGGGAGGGTTGTTCAGGGGCAAGAGCGGAGAGGTGGTTCCACAGATTCTCAATTTCTTCTGTGGGTGGCTTTTTGGTCCCGATAACCGGGATAGTGGGAATACCCAAGTACCGGCAGTATGCCTCGTTTGCGAATATGCATGTCCCATCAGGACGGAACCGGGCAATATATTCGGTCTGGCTTTCTACCACCAGACGATAACGTTCTTCGCTTCCTCTCAGCTCTCCCTCTTTCTTTCGGAGTTCTTCGATGGTTCCCTTCAATTTCTTGACCATCGTATTTATGGAGCGTTCCATCACCTCGAACTCGCTTCCCACACTGTGCGGAACTACATGGTCGAGGTCGCCTGATGCGATGCGATCTACATCGGACACAATCCGCTGCACGGGTCGGGTGAGCACCTGGGAGAGAAGAGTTCCTCCTGCGACGGATAGCACCAGCGCGACCAGCGCGACCATGGCATGGAATCCCAGCAGCTCGGCGAGGGCCTTGTCGATCCGGGCTGAGTCGTAGGTAATCTCCAGGATCCAGCTGACATCAGAGGCATAATCCTGATCCACCAGATCGATGAACAGATACCTCGTAGTCGTTCCGCGAGTGGCGTTTTGGGTCTGATACGTCGTTCGGCTGGTGATGGCCTGACCCAATGCTTCGACTTTCTCCTTGTCGGGCTTATAGCTGTAATTATTCACCATTCGTTTATTGGTATCAAAGGACAGGACCTGGATGATGTAAGGATTCCGGTAGGAGATGTTATTGATCGCGGCACCGTAACTCAATTTTCCATGACGATCCTGGAATACTTCCCCGCTCAGTCCGAGTTCGAATATGTATGTGCCATCCGGGGAAGGCATATATGCGAATTTTCTGAAATCTCCGGAGGAGATCTCTCGTACTATCCGATCCGGATAAAAGCCGGGATTTTCCAGAACACCCTTCAGATAGGCGTACGAGTAGGGATACTCTTTGAAGTCAAATCCCAGGTCTGGTGCGTAGGTTGTATACTGGATCACCATAGACTCATTAATGATATACAAATCCAGCAATCCCCCCAGGTCTTGCTTTACCTGTTCCAGGTCCATTTTGGATACATCCCTTCCGGAACGATTGTACTCATCAAAAAACCGGCTGAAACTGCTTCTCATCTCACGGTTCAGACTGTCGTCATAGATCTTGTATGCGGCATCCACGAGCTGAACGGTCTGGTTCAGACTCTCTTCGGTCTGATCCTGAATTACCGATGCATCATGAATGAACGTGCGGTCTGCATTCACGAGATCGATGACCGTGAGGCCACCAACCGTGATTCCGACGATCAGGAGCATGTAGATGAGGATGTAGCGGGAGAAACGCATCTTCCAGACAAGTGGGATCTGCGGTCTCTCTTTCTTCGGGCTGCTGATCGCATGGTCCAGTTCCCCCGCAGCGATCCGGTTGATATCGTCTACCATCTCACGGATGGGAAGGGTAATCCTATGGACAATCATATACGCGATCAGGGATACGAGGATGAGAACAACAACGGCGACGGCGATGTGGAGAAACAACAGATCGTGAAGCGCCTGTTGAATCAAGGCAGTATTATATGTGACCTCAATAATTCTGCTAACATCTGAGCCATACTCTTCATCCTTAAGATCCACGTATAGATAGACGACTTTCTTTCCCACGCCCGGGTCGTCATACGTGATCGCCTGATGGCTTTCCAGTACCTGATCCAAGATGCTGGACAACTCCGGACTCAGGATCTCAGAAGGATTATTTTCCAGCTGTTTTCTTGTGGTGAAGATGCGCAGATTTTCGACGTAAGGATTTTTGGAGGCCAGAATCTGTAACCGTTCAAAGTACCCCAGGTCTGAACGCGCATCTTCCAGGTCCCTTCCGGTCAGACCAACCTCGAAAATGTACTGATGATCCGGGGTGGGCATATAGGCGTATTTTCGGGGTATTCCCGAAGCAGGTTCAATCACCACACGATCCGGAAAAAAGCCTTCCGATTCTCGGATCGACGTCAGATAAGAATAAAAATACGGAACAGTGCGGAAGTCCAGGTTGCGATCGGGCTCATAGGTGGTATATTCGATGACTCCGGAGCGGTTAATTATATAAAGATCCATATTCGGCGTCAGAGACGAACGGACGTACTCCAGATTCATCAACGCAGGATTCTGTCCGGATCGATTGTATTCCTGGAAGAAGAGGGAAAACGCTTCCCGCATCTGATGGTTGAGGGTAGTATCGTATAACTTCAGACCTTTATCCGCAATCTGGATATCTTCCTGAATGGTATTTTCTGTCTGTGTTTCGAGGAGGCGAGCGTTTTCTTTAAGGGTGTGTTCCGCAGCGGTATAATCAATGAACGTGATACCGAGGATCACGACAAAAACCAGTAGAAACACAGATATGAAAAGATAGAGAGAGAATGAGCGCTGCTGCTCACCGGTCACAGGAGTATTTTTCTTCATCACCATGGGATACCGGATGGATACTGGTGGGTACTTTACTGGTTGTTTAAATTTCTATGCCATGCAAATAGCAGAACTCGATTAACTCTGGATTTCAAAAAAGAATACGATAATATTCTTCTTTGACAGGTGTACCAGTATTATCAGAATGATATAGCTATGGTATCCATGCAACTACAGGATCCCGTAATTCTGGCCCTGATCGCGGGGTGTTTTACCTGGGGTGCGACCTCCCTCGGGGCGGCGGTTGTTTTCTTCACCCGATCCGCGGAACGGAGATTCCTGGATACCATGCTTGGGTTTGCCGGGGGAGTGATGATTGCGGCAAGCTTCTGGTCGTTGCTTGCGCCGGCCATCGAACTTTCCACTGGGGGGAGATTTCCTGCCTGGATACAGGTTGGAACGGGTTTTTTGATTGGGGGGATCTTTCTTCGGGTTGTGGACCACCTGATCCCCCACCTCCATCTGGGTTTCCCGGAGACACAGTCGGACGGGCCCCCCTCCCGTCACAAAAGAAGCACGCTTCTTGTGCTGGCGATAACCCTGCATAATATCCCCGAAGGGCTGGCCATCGGTATCGCGTTCGGAGCAGTGGCGGCACAGATTCCCGAAGCGAATCTTGCCGGTGCCGTTGCCCTCGCCATAGGAATCGGACTGCAGAATTTTCCAGAGGGTGTGGCGGTTTCATTACCTATGCTCCGGGAAGGCTTTTCTCCTGGAAAGAGTTTTTTTTATGGTCAGATTTCTGGCCTTGTGGAGCCGGTTGCCGCCGTGTTGGGCGCGATTGCCGTGGTTGGGGTACGCACCCTGTTACCATACGCCCTCGCATTTGCGGCCGGTGCGATGCTGTTTGTTGTCGTGGAAGAAGTGATTCCGGAGTCCCAGATCCATGGCAATACAGACCGAGCCACTATGGGGACCCTGCTGGGCTTCGTCGTGATGATGGCTCTCGATATCGGGATTGGCTGAGTAACCATGGATCTCTTTCTGCCGAACACGTTTGGTGCGTGATCCAACCTGGAGATCGTAGGATTCACCGAAATATAATGCCTAGGTCGTATTTCTGGGCAAGTACCCGGGCCCGATTGTATTCTTCGCGGGTGAGGCCGGTTTTCCTCGCTAGAAGCTCCTCCAGTTCACGGGCATCCCCATATTCCTCGGCAATACCCTGGAATTCTTTTCCTTCCGCGAGAACAATAATTTCCGGGTCTGAATGTAATCCCGGATTTACCTGCGAGATAATCGTGGGCTGTGTGCTCTCGATGTACGTATAATTTCCACATCCGGGTGTCTGATACGGCTCAGGCGAGAGAATCCCGACTGCCATGTGTTTCTCTCCCGGATAACTCAACAGGGCAACTCCATACCCCAGTTCCTTTAAAAAATATGCGAGAAGCTTGGCTTTCTCGTTGCAGATGCCCGAATTTTCGTATAAAACCTGATAGGGCAGACGGTTGGGAGAGTATTCCCCCCTCAGAAATTCTTCCTGTTTCACTATGTCGTAGGGAATGTGCTGAACCATGCTTACGGCAATTCGCAGCTCATCATCGTCATTGTCGGCCCGGTTACGAAACGTCGAGACCAGATCTCGCAGAAAACGATTCTGATAGGGATCCTCAAATTTTAAAAGGGTAGTATTCAGCTCATTCAGGTAGATTTCCTTGCTATTTGAGCCAAAAAACGATCTTTGTTCACAGGTGAGTCGGAATTCATCCTGCACGGTTTCCCCGATACAGGCCGTGTAATTGTTCACACCGTTATAGAGCCGTAACGATATTTCCCCACCAGAACCTCGAAGGACATAGGTAAATGTGTGGTCTACGCCAGGGTTCGTACATCCTCGGATGCAGGTTCCTGCACAACAATCTGCGGGAGGGGTACATTTTGCAAGTTCAGAGGCCACGGAACAGGGATCCGTGGTGGAAGAGATACAGCCTGCGATAGTCATCGCCACAATCATACAGATAATAAGGAGGACCAAGCCCGGTCGCATCGTACGCATATTGTTGGTGTTCCTATATCATATCAGGTTTCGCGAGTTACCGCCATTAGGTTTATAGCCCGGGAGGATTTGAGAACTTCACCTGGAGAGAATGCGATGAGCGTAGGATCAGTAACGGATCCCAAAGAGATCTTTCCCGATACACCGACCATATTTTCGATCCCTAGACTATCGTGCTCCCGAGTCGGATGTGGTGGATGACCGACGGAACCTCTTCCTCTGACCAATCCCTCAAAGAGACGCTGATTCGAAGGTATCGGACCAGTTTTGTGGATAAATTGACACCAGAAGATCTCGAGGAGCTGAAAGGG
>JBAIXL010000263.1:0-3281 GCA_037916685.1 Methanolinea tarda | reverse complement strand
AGTATCAGAATGACAAACCACTGGATGATCAGACAGATACCAGCAATAATTCCGTATACCCAGAGAACAATTCCAATCGCAATCCAGTAGAGAATCCGGACAAACAATTCTACGCGACTGGCCTTGTCCTCATACGTGAACAGTTGTTGTAAAGGTTCACCTTCTGCCATGGATATCAGTTTTTTATTGAGAAGCATAAAGGTGCCCCTGTTGAATGAGAAGGGGCTTACGAATCAGCCCGGCGTCCGTGACTGGATATTTCAAGGAAATTGGGAATACTTAATATAGTGACGTCACCAAACTTTTAAACCGTCTTTTCGACGCATTACGGGCTCGTGGTCTAGTGGTATGACGTCGCCTTGACACGGCGGAGGTCTCGAGTTCGAGTCTCGACGAGCCCATCCAATTTTGATTTCTTTTAATGACTTTGTAACATTAATTCTGAATCCCCGAGAGAGAACCTCTTCTAACCATCTGATTCGATTTTCGAGGTAATAGGGGTGGCTGGGTTTGGGTCAGGTACATCCTTTGGGTTTGCACAGGTGGCAGAATATGCCATTCGTTGAGGTGAGATCCTCGATTCGCCGAAAGCACTAAATATCGTTGAAACATTGCTGGGACAATCAAGGTAGTTGCGTTATGGCGAGGGATGATCTATATCGGGACATCGTATTGGGACTTGGTGTTGCTGCTGGGATCGCGGCTGGCGTTGTCTATGGGAAATACCGGCAGGATATTCAAAAGGCCCAGGAACGTCTGAATAGCGGAAGCCAGATCCTTCACACCCCCTGTGGATCCATCGAATACGGCACTCGCGGTTCTGGGTATCCTGTACTGGTGGTGCACGGAGCAGGAGGCGGGTATGATCAAGGGCTCTATCTTGCCGAATCATATGTCGGGGAGGGATTCTACTGTGTCGCTCCTTCACGGTTTGGGTACCTCCGCACACCATTACCGAACGACGCCTCCATCAGGGCACAGGTAAAAGCTCATGCGTGCCTGCTCGATGCCTTGAATATTACTCGTTGTGCGATCATAGGAACGTCGGGAGGCGCACCTTCCTCATTGCAGTTTGCCATCGAATACCCAGAACGTGTTTCGTCCCTCGTGCTCTTGGTGCCCGGATTGTATGCTCCCGATAGTTCGGCGGGCAAGGTATCCGGGGCACCCGATGTGCCGGAATATGTGTACGATATGCTCATGTCCACCGATCTACCCTTCTGGTTGCTTATGAAGGCGAATCCGACGATCTTGGTCACCACCATCCTCGGAACTCCAGAAAGTGTCATAAACGAAATGGCTCCTGCGGAACGGGACGAATTGAATCGCTTCATGCAAACCATCCTCCCGATCCATTCACGAAAGGAGGGTATCCTCAATGATGGTCGAGTAATCCCAGTTCAGGGCCGCTTCGCCCTGGAGGACTGTAAGGTCCCCACTCTCTTGGTCAGTGCCAGAGACGATCTGTACAACACATACCCTGCGGCGGAATACACGGCACAACACATCCCCAACGCACGATTCCTCGGATTCGAACGAGGTGGTCATATCCTGTCAGGTCACGAACGGGAAGTACGATCGGCGGTGACCGAATTCTTGGAGTTAAATGCCACATAACGTATCGTCACCTTTACAGAAAAATAGCCCGATATCCAAGATACGTCGCGAACGAACTAATGGCCGTAACGGGAATCGTCAATATCCACGCGGTCACAATCCGGCGGATTACTGTCCATTGTACGGCGGCATATCCGTGCGTAGCTCCCACACCGGTGATCGCTCCGCTGATCGCATGAGTGGTCGAAACCGGCACTCCAAATGAAGTGATAAAGGTGAGCGCAATCCCACCCCCAGTCTCGGCACAAAAACCCTGATAAGGACGGATATGGGTGATCTTTCTCGCCATGGTTTTCACTACATTCCATCCACCCAGAAATGTTCCGGCCGCTATAGCCAGACAGGATATAAGGATCACCCACACGGGAACCGTGAATTCCTGAAGTATCCCGCCAGCCACCAGCATGGCAGTAATTGCCCCCATCGCATTCTGGGCGTCATTGCTCCCATGATTTAGGCTATAAAAACCTGCGGATAGCACTTGTGCACGGTTAAATATTGAATTCATATTGCGAAGATCCGACGTGCTGAAGAACCGCATCACCAACAGGCCCGACAGATAAGCGGCAATGAACCCCAGGAGAGGAGAAAATACGATGAAGATGAGGATGGCAAGGATTCCTTTAATTGGGAGAATACCCGTAATCATCAGAATAGGAACGATGAGTGCACTCCCAAAAATTGCTCCAAGGACGAGATATTCCTTCCAGTTTTTCTCTTTTTTCAGATAGGCTATACCGGAGAAGATAAAGGCACCCCCAAGGGCACTTACGATTACATAAAGAATGAGATTCAGTATGGATGGAATGGTCGGCCATAAGCATGCATCCAATCCTCCAGCTCCAATTGCCGCCCCCATTATTCCACCAACCAGGGCGTGTGTTGCGGAAATGGGGAGTCCGGAGAAGGTGGTTATAAAAATCCAGATCGTCGCAATGAGAATTCCGATAAAAAACACCTCTAAGGTCATAAATGGTGGATTGACAATTCCTTTACCGATAGTCTTAGCCACCGCAGTGGTAAACAAAAAGGGACCAATGAAATTAAATGCGGCTGCCATAAGCACGGCCTGAAGCGGGCTTAGTACTCGTGTAGCCACAACCGTGGCGATGGAATTGGCGGCATCGTTCATCCCATTAGAGAAATTAAAGGCTAAGGCAATAAGAATTCCAAGAAGAAGGAGCGGTTCCATATCTTTCAACCATGCCGGATGGCGATGTCGGAGAGGATATTCGCCACATCTTCGCATTTATCGGTGGCAATTTCCATCCAATCGTAGATATCCTTGAATTTCAGGATGTGTACAGCATCCTGAGAATGGAAAAGATCGGTAATCGCATGGGAAAGGACGTCGTCAGCGAGGTTCTCCAGCCGGTTAACCTCAATACATCGTGCTTCTACAGTCTGTGGATCTTTTAGTTTTCGTATGTGGTGTATGGCTTCCTGGAGTTCGGACACGGAGAGCTGAATGAGTTTGGCCAGCTCCCGGATGTGGGCATCCGATTCGGGTAGTCCGTAGTATCCCATCTTCCGGGCCGATCCATCGATGTAATCGAGGATATCATCCATCGCGGAAGCGAGATGAGAGATCTCCTGCGGCTCCAAAGGCGTGATGAACGTCACGTTCAATTGTTCATAGATTTCATGCGTGATCCTATCCCCCT
>JBAIXL010000262.1:0-6117 GCA_037916685.1 Methanolinea tarda | reverse complement strand
AGGCGCCGGACCGGCCGAAGAGTCACATATTGATCGAAGTGAAAGCGAAGGGCGAGGAGAATCCCTTTTTCCAGTACACCTGGCTTTACCCGTTCGTCCCCGATCGCCCCGAAGTAAATGGCGCGGCAAACGGAGAGGCGGGAGAGGTCCGACTCCGTGATCAGCTCTCCGCTTTTCAGAAACCGCTCCGCACCCAGATCAAAATCCTGCCATTCAATATCAAATGCGAATCGTTCTGCGGCCGCATCGAGTACTTTACGTCCCTCTGCGATGATCTCGGGCCCAATCCCATCCCCCGGCACTACTCCAATTCGGTACACAGAGGCAACTCCTTTAATCCCTTCGCGTATTCCACCAGCCCTCCTGCTCGGACGATCTCCTGAAGGAACGAAGGGATTGGTTCCAATACGTACTCTTTTCCGCCGGAGCGAGCGACCCCGGCTTCGGTATCTACATCGATCTCGTCCCCATCTTCGATCTCGTCCGTCTCGGCGCATACCATCGGCAACAATCCGGTATTGATCGCATTTCGATAGAAAATGCGGGCGAAGGACCGTGCGATGACGATCCTCACCCCGGCACCCAGCAGAGCGAGCGGGGCATGTTCCCGTGAGGATCCGCATCCGAAGTTTTTCCCGGCGACCACCACGTCGCCTTCCCTGACTTCGTGAGCGAACTCTGGCCGGACACCTTCGAAGGCGTGTCGGGACAGTTCGTAGGGTTCATTGATGGTGAGGTATCGGCCAGGGATGATCGCGTCCGTGTCCACATCGTCTCCAAATTTCCAGACTTTCATCTCACACCTCCCGAGGGTCAATGATCATGCCGTACATCGCACTTGCCGCCGCCGTCTGGGGTGAGGAGAGGTATACCTCTGCCCCGGCGCTTCCCTGCCTGCCCCGGAAATTTCGGTTTGAAGTCGACAGGGAGACCTCGCCCGGCGCCAGCAGGCCAAAGCTGCCTCCCATGCAGGGACCACAACAGGGCGATTCTACCATGGCTCCCGCTTCCACGAACCGCTCGATCAGGCCTGCCCGGAGGATTTTTAAGTATTCCTGACGCGAGGCGGGGATTACGATAACCCGAACATTCCTGCTGAAGGCATCGTTCCCCAGTACTTCTGCGGCTGCGGCCATGTCTTCGTATCTTCCATTGGTACAGGAGCCAATAAACACCTGGTCAAGCGCGGTACCCTCGACCTCGCCTACCGGGACCACGTTATCCACATTATGGGGCTTGGCTACCTGAGGCTCCAGATCGGTCACCGTATACTGGCGGAATTCCGCGTACTGGGCATCGGAATCGCTCGCGAGATCGAAGGATTGCACAGCTTTTCTTTCCTGCAGATAGGACCAGGTGGTGTCATCGGGAGGGACGATTCCCGTCTTTGCACCCATCTCTATGGCCATATTACAGCAGGTCATACGACCCGGCATATCCATGGCTTCCATCACGGGCCCCGTGAACTCCAGTGCATCATAGGTCGCTCCGTCTGCTCCCACATCCCCCACAATGGATAGGATCAGATCTTTGGGGCCCACTCGATACGGAAATCTTCCCGTTACCTCCAGCCGGATACTGTCAGGAATCCGGAAGTACAGGGCTCCGTATTTGAGTACAAAACCCATATCGGTAGACCCGATTCCGGTCGCAAAGGCCCCCGTTGCCCCATACATGCAGGTGTGAGAATCTGCCCCGACGATGATCTCGCCCGGCTCGGCAAGCCCTTCTTCCATCATGACCTGATGACAAACCCCTTCAAACAGGTCGTAATCAAAGATCTCCTGTTCGGCCGCAAACTTCCGCATCTGCGCCTGGTTTTCAGCGGCACGGATAGAATCGGCGGGGATCTGGTGATCAAACAGCGTCACGATCTTCTCCGGATTGAACACCCGGGTGCCTCCCATCTCCCGGAACTTTTCGATGGCCAGAGGCCCGGTGATGTCATGGATCATCGCCCTGTCGATGGGTGCCATCACGACATCCCCTGACGAAACCGGCCGGTTACACCGGGATGAGAATATCTTCTCGACTATAGTTGCGCCCATGATGATCAGTATAATTGGGCGAAAGAGGGTATTGTAGTTTATGGGGAGAATTCCGGTTTTGGAGTGTAAATATTCTATATCCGGTACAGGAATTGGAAAATGAGAGATTTTGGTCGATTATGAGACCTTAATTTCTTTTTTTGCAGACCAGAGTCCATGGAGATTACAGTACTCTATCGCGTGGAGGATCCCACTTTTGGAGAATTTGATCTTGAACACCACTTCAGGATCTGTTGTTCCGGGATTGAATCCCGCTTTTCCGTAGGCCACCGGGTTGAATGCCCTGCCCTCTTCTGCGTAGAATAATTTTATCCAGCGGATGGAATGTTCCAGGGTATTGGGGTGGGGTCCGACGTGTACCTTAATGGTTACGGTTTCTCCTGATTTTATACTGGACGGGACCTCAATTTTGGGGGTATGACTCTCCCGCTTTCCCAGAGCCTCTCCTGCGGCCATGTCATAGGTGTAGACGAGTGCACCGAGATCTTTCATTTCCATATGAGCACCTCACTCCATGAATGCAAAAGATCTATAAAAGAATTACGCCGATTCGGGCCCTGCCCGATAAATAAAGTCTTTGTACGCCAGAAATTGAATCCACAAGAAGTACGTCAGGAATCATTGGAGATCCGGTCGTGTTTCTCTCGCTCCACACGAGTTAATACGGGGATGGTTGTGAATCTGAAATGATCTGTCGTCAAGATATCAAGGGTTATTGATGATTTATTTTTCCAATCTCTTGGTTTCTCCATCCTCCCATTGATCTCGGCAAAATTCTAGACAACGTCCTGAGGATAGGATCGGTTGCGAGAATCCTCCCATCTCAAAAATCGTGACAGATCGTATTGGCCGATGACTTCGTTCCAAGATCCAGCAAAAGTACACCTGAAAAGTGTTGGCAATCGGGGATAAACTGCCATTATATTATTTGATTGCTTTCTTTTTGATAAAGGTGAGAGAGTCCCCTTCTGGAGCATCCTCTCCAGGCTCTGCCCTGGGGACGGGAGGCGTATCATTGGCGGGCTCTCCCTGTTCCAGTCGTCCCCGTATAAACGATTCCCTCCATCGGGAAAGTGCCGTCTCATAATTTAAAGCCTCGATGATCGGTTCGATTTCTCTTGCATCCCCGATCCGCTGGAGCAGCTCCGATTCCCATTCGAGGGTTTTTTCTTCGTCCCGAAGTACCGTCACCGTGGGTTCGGTTCGTATGACGTCCTGAATCTTGCCCAGGGATTCATCCTCTTCTCCACGCACCCATTTACTCCGATATTTATACGCTTTGATCAGGGGCTGAATACTGGTTCGTTCCCCCAGATGTTCGATCGCTTCGATAAATGGGGTTTCACTGTCATCCCACTCCGATTTCAGCGCATGGATCAGGGGTTCGATCGCCCGCTTATCTCCCAGTGCACCAAGGGCAATGGCGGCTTCACGACGGACATGCTTCGATTCATCTTTCAGACATTCGATCAGGGAAGGTACCGCCCGTTCATCCCCCATGGATCCGAGAGCCTCCACGGCGTCCATCCGAATATGCCAGTCACGATGTTGAAGCGCACGTATCAGGCGCTCGATATCGCTCCGTTTCTTTAATTTCTCAATATTCGGCCGGAGGAGGTTGCTCAAAAGTCCCATAGATCGTTCACAGTGGATTATTGTAATTGTATTTCCCATCCCGATATAATAATTGACCAATCGTGTACTCTTTCGTTTGGGAGAACATATCACGAGCAAGGCGCCAGTACCGTGTTCGAAAAAACACTTACCCCGAATGGGGGTGTTTCAACCCTAGGTCGCCGTACACGGGTGCGAATTGGCGATAGGCCCGGGTGACCTGGGCCCAGGAATCACGAATTCCTGTTACTTTGGAGGAATTAATCGGGAGATGTATGTCATTGGGTCTCCTATGGTGGGAACCTTGAGAACCGGTAGACAAACAGGTGTTCTCCTTCCAGGGAGGCGTTTTCCACCCTTCCGCCTGTCATCCCATTCTCCTCGAAGATTTCCTCCACCGCATCAGGCCCTGTAAAATCGGATATCACCAGGAGAATACGGCCTTTTGGAGCAAGCACGGATCCCACTTCTCTGGCGAATCGCTCGATCACCCTCCGCCCGGATCCTCCGCCATCCAGCGCGAATTCCAGCCAGTCATCTATCCGTTCATCCAGCTGAGTGGGAAGATACGGGGGGTTAAACAGTACCAGATCAAACCGTCCACAGAGCCCTGCCGCAAGGTCGGTTTGCACCACATCGATTCCCTTGGCCCGGGCCATTCTCACGGCATGGGGATTGATGTCGGTGCCCACGAGGCTGGATACCTGCCTCTGGATCCGCTGTGCGATAAAACCACTTCCTATACCTACCTCCAGTACGCGGTCTGAGGGTCCCGCTTCCTTTTCCGCCGCATCCAGCAGAAGGAGAGTATCTTCCCTGACCGGATAGATCTGATCAGGATCGAGGGATGTATACTCCAAGCCGGTCATAGTTCCAGCGAATCCTTCGAATATAGACACAGAGCTTCCGGATATCTGTGTATCTCGCAGGACCGGTCCGTGCCGTAGATCCCGTCTTTCCGCATGTTCGGATCGGGTATGTCAGCAAAAAACATATATGTGCGGGATGTGATTAGGGGGTTTCTGTCCGTTGAATATCCCCAGCGGATATGGAGGCGTCGGAACGGAGCTAAAAGGCAGAAACATCATGCTCGCGGGAATTCTGCTGTTCGGACTGGTCTGCGGTATCCTGAGCGCCCTCCCGCCCCTTACTCTGTACCCTGCTGTGGGAACCAGCATGGAGCCCACCATCGCGGAGGGTGATTCCGTAGCCGTCATCCCCATCGGAACGGATCGCATGTCTGTGGGCGATATCATCGTCTATCGTTCCCCTCTTCCGGCCCTCAATGGAGAATATCCGCTCGTGGCACATCGTATTGTGGAGATCCGCGGCGATATCATTCATACCCGAGGGGACAATCGCACCGCGATCGACCCGTTCGACGTCACTCCGGACCATATTCAGGGAAAAGTCATGTTCATTATTCCTCATCCTCGTTAGAGAGCACGAGGATACCCATCTCTGGTTCGATTCTTTACTTCGGAAAAAACCGACATCCTGACAAATGGAAGCCTGGGGCACGCACTGAGATTCGGGTATCTACTCGGCCCCTGCATTGGCGATGAGGGCGAAATCCTCCAGCTGCAGTTCTTCCGGTCGGGCGGAAAGGATCGTTTCCGGAAGAGCTCCCATCAGACGATTCAACCGTTCGGAACCTATCATTCCTCGGAGATTTCTCAGGCCATTGCGGACGGTCTTCCGGCGGTGGGAAAACAGCACTCTCACGATGTCAGAGTAAAATCCAAGGTCCGTGATCGAGAAGCGGGGTGGGTGGGGTAAGATATGCAATACCATCGACCTTACCGGGGGCATGGGAGAAAATGCCCGTGGTGAGACCTCGAAACACGGTTCGATATCTGCACAGGTCTGGACCATCACGGAGAGTCTGCCACAATCCGGCGTGCCGGGTCTGGCGAGCATCCTCTGAGCATATTCCTTCTGGTACATCAGAACTGCCTCCTCGAATCCGATTCGCAGCAACCGGAAGGTGATCTTCGACGAGAGCGAATATGGAAGATTGGCGACCACGCATTCAAACGGGAGGAGATCAACCCGTGCGGCATCGCCTTCGATAAGCGTAAGGCTTCCGTCTTCGATCTCCAGGCGGAAGCGTTCCCGCAACATCTCACAGAGGATTCGATCCAGTTCAACAGCGATGACCCGGGCTCCTCTTTCCAGAAGAGCCTGGGTGAGAATCCCCCTGCCCGGGCCTATCTCCAGGACGATCCGGTTGTGTACCTCAATGCACGAGAGGATTTTCTCCACGATGCGGGGATCGATGAGAAAGTGCTGGTCCCGGGGGGCGCTCATTTCACGGTGAAGAGGCGGTATTTGGTTTCAGGATCCTTCAATTCTTCCAGAATGCGCTCGATGATCATCTTTTCCGGGTGAGAGATCGCCTTGATTCGTAATCCGATGTCTTCGAAGGAAGCAAATGGTTTTTTGTTCCGTTCCT
>JBAIXL010000261.1:0-10669 GCA_037916685.1 Methanolinea tarda | reverse complement strand
CGGATCGGTTCTCTGGAAGGGACACATCGATCCGCTTCCCGTGCGAATCGATGATTGATAAGAAGTCCTGAGAACGACAAAAAAGTGTGCATTCACGGGATATTCCGTGTGATCTTCTTTCCCGAGGGAACCGCCTCGACGAATTGATTGATTTCCTGGACGATGGGTGGGGGGATCTCCATCACATGCAGCCCCAGCCGGCTGAAACCCTTCCCCCGAATCATGTTCTGTGCGATCCATTCGAAGCGATGGCGCTCACCGTCGTCATATTCGAGCAGTTCGAGATAATTGTCTCCTCTCTGTTCAAAGACGACGCGGCATTTCTGTCCTTTATAACCATTGAACCAGCCCGATAGCCATGCATCCATTCCGTAGTACTCCTCGAAACGCTACGCTTTAGGTGCACCACCAAACTATATAAAAATGATATGTTTGAACGTCATTTCTTAAAGGAAATTGAGAATAGCAGTTGAATTGAAGGAATTTAATCCGGGGGCTCGAGAATCAAGCCCGGCTCTCGGTACCCGTTAAGGATTCTGAGTATAGCCGACGAACTTCCATTCGCGCGACGCGGATACTCAACGGATTTTCTGATATATTTGTTGCCCCAGCCAGGCGTCGACCAGGGTAAGGGCGAGCATGGCCTCGGCGACCGGCTGCACTCGGGGGACGATACAAGGATCATGCCGGCCTTTGATTTCGATGATCACTTCCTCTCCCCGAATGTTCGTGGTTTTTTGGGGAAGACGGATGGAGGGCGTGGGCTTCACCGCTATTCGGACACAGATCTCTTCCCCGTTGCTGATACCTCCCAGAATCCCTCCGGCATGGTTGGACAGAAAACCATCTTTTCCTCTGGGATCGTTATTTTCACTTCCGAAGAGTTCAGCGGCGTGGAATCCTTCGCCAATTTCCACCCCCTTCACCCCTCCGATTCCCATAAGAGCGGAAGCGATCCCTGCATCGAGCTTTCCAAAGACCGGATCCCCCAATCCGGCCGGGCAACCGGTGGCCTTAAGTTCGATGATGCCTCCCACAGAATCCCCCCGTTCCTGAGCCGTTCGTATCTCCTCTTCCATCGCTGCGGGACCGGAGACCCCGTGGATCGAACAGATCCGGCTATGGATGTGTATTCCCTCAGGTTCGAGGCATTTCATGGCCAGGGCACCGGCGGCCACCCGAGCGACGGTTTCCCTTCCGGAACTTCTCCCGCCCCCGCGGTGATCCCTCCTTCCGAACTTTGCCTGGTAGGTGAAATCGGCATGTCCGGGTCGGAATATTTCTTTTAAAACTTCGTATTCCGCGGATCGCGCATCGCCGCTGCGTACTATCATCGCGATGGGCGCACCGGTCGTCTTTCCTTCGAACACGCCGGAGAGGATCTCCACCTGATCCGACTCCTTCCGTGCGGAGGTGAGGGAGCTCTGTCCGGGTCTCCTCCGGTCCAGCATCGGCTGGATGTCTTCCGGAGTGAGGGGAATCCCCGCGGGGCATCCGTCCACCACGGCTCCCAGCGCCGGACCATGGCTTTCACCGAAGGTGGTAACCCGGAAATTCTTTCCAAATGTGTTCATGACATCATCTCCCCTATGAGTGATTCCGGAGGGATTATACCGGTAAATATACGGAATTGTTCCCTTGCCTGGTGCATAAACATCTGCATACCGGAGATGACCGCACAGCCCTTCTTCCTTGCGGACAGGAGAAGAGGTGTCATGGGAGGAGTGTAGACGAGATCAAAGACGGTCATTTCCGGCGCCAGCCATTCTTCCGGAATCGGAGCGCGGGTATCCGGTTCCATCCCTACCGGAGTGGCATTGATCACCACGTTCGGAGAATAACGGGGGAAATCCGCGAGAGACCCCGATTCACACCCGAACCTCTCCGCCAGAATACGAGCACGTTCGGGGTTCCGGTTCAACACCACGACCGGCATATCCAGGTCCTGACAGGCATAGATCGCCGCTGCCGCAGCGCCACCCGCTCCCAGCACCACGGCCGGTCTTCCCGGCAGATGGGAGAGAGGATGTCGGATACCCAGCCAATCGGTGTTGGAGCCGTACGATCGGCCTCCGCAGAAGAGGATGGTATTGACCGCCCCGATGCGCTCCGCCACGGGATCCACCTCATCCAGATGGGAGATCACGGTCTGTTTATGAGGTATGGTGACGCTTAATCCGCGGAAATCCCGGATCCGTGCCAGGTTTAGAAGAAGGGAGGCCGTAGGCGAGGCCATACGGATATAACGGTGTGGGAGACGGTATCGCTCAAAGAGTGCGTTGAAGAGGGGAGGACTGCGGCTGTGTGCGACGGGATCACCGATCAGCCCATAGAGCCGGAGGGGACACCCCAGGAGGAACGGTTGTTCGAAGAGACCGCGATCCTCAGGCAAAAGGGGAGGAATACGGTCAAGTAAATGAACCGAAGCATCAGGAGGAACGTTCCTGCCCTGAAGCAGTCGCAGGATTGAATCGACGGTTGTCGTTACCTCCGTACTGCCGGTATCGAGACAGTAATCCGCCGCACTGCGGTAGAAAGGTGCACGAACGTGCAGAAGATGGCGGACCTCCTCATTCAGGGAGAGACCGGTGAGGGACGGCCGGTCGCTGTGACGAATTCTCTGGATAATGACATCTGCGTCGGCCGTCAGGAGAATCACCGTACTCCCCGCACGGAGGAATCGAACATTTTCGGAATCCAGGACTGCCCCGCCCCCGGTGCTGATCACCGCGTCGTCCGGTGGAAGTTCCTGGATCACTTCTTTCTCCACATTTCTGAAATAGCGTTCTCCCCTCGTACGAAAGATCTCCGGTATCTCCGTCCTTTCCCTGGTTTCGATCCGTTCATCGGTATCGAAAAACGGGAGGCTCATTTCCCGGGCAAGGGAACGACCTATGCGGGTTTTGCCTGTCCCACGGAACCCGATGAGGACAACTCTCACAGAAGCCCCGCCTCCCGGAGACGATCCCAGAATTCCGGAAAGGATTTACGAACACACTCCGCCTGAAGGATCATCACATCTCCGATTCCCAATCCAAGGATGGCCGCGCTCATCGCGGTACGATGGTCGCCTCCGGGATCCACCACGCCTCCGTGCAGACGGGCCGGCATAACCGTGATCGTTTCGTTGTCAATCCGCACGCCGGCCCCGAAGTCCCGCAGAATTTTCCCGATAGCCTCGAGGCGATCACTCTCCTTTAGTCTCAGATGTCCGACCCCGGTGATGGTGGTGGGGGAGCGGGCACAGGCAGCGACCATACACAGGGTCTGTACGAGATCCGGTGCCGAGGAGAGGTCGACCTGAACTCCCTCCAGGTTGCCTTCTCGGGATACTTCCACTCCCTCGGATGTCCAGCGAACTCCACATCCCATCGCTTCCAGAATATCCAGAACGATGCGATCCCCCTGGGTGGAGGAAGGATCGAGTCCCCCCACCAGAACCGAACCACCGCATATGGCGGGAATTGCAAGAAAATACGCGGCTGAAGAGAAATCCCCTTCCACCTCATAGTGCGATCCCTGATACAGGTCACCGGACCGTACGTGGTACGTGAGGTACCCCTCTCTCTCCCAGCGGGCACCGAAATGACGCATGATAGAGAGGGTAATGTCGATGTACGAACGGGATACGGGGATTTTTTCACATCGTACGGTGATGTCCTCTTCGGCACAGGGGGCAGCCAGCAGAATCGAGGAGATATACTGGCTGCTTTCTTCCCCGGACATGATCACCTCCCCGCCCTGGAGGTTACCCTCAATACAAAGAGGAGGGTATCCTTCTCGGTCGAGAAATCGTATCCGCCCTCCCAGTGTATTGAGGGCCCGCACCAGCGCTCCGATGGGGCGCTCCCGCATTCTCGGACTTCCGTCCAGAATCACCGGAGTATGACAGAGGAGTCCGAGTGAGGAGCAGAACCGCATACTGGTCCCGGAATCCCGCATATCCAGTTTTTGGCCCGGTGGGCAGTGAAACACACCCCCGGACCCTTCGATTCTGACCCCGTCATCCCGGTCCGTGAACACGGTCCCCCACTCCGATAGAATCTTCCTCGTGACCTCCGTATCGTCAGATTGGAGAGGCCCCTGCACGGACGATGTGCCCCGGGCGAGGGCTGCGACGATATAGGCACGATGGGTGGCACTCTTGGAAGGCGGGGCCCGGAACCTGGCGTGGACGTCACGTTTTCTGGATATCCGCACAATCATCGGGGGACGTTCACCTCCCCATAACAACCCAGTTCCTTGAGGCCCGTCATCTCTTTCAACAGCGCCATGCAGCGCCTCCATCCGGGAGCGGTCTGGAAGTCGATGAAGAACACATAACTGCCGATTCCCCGGCGTGAGGGCCGGGATTCGATACGGGTGAGATTGATATTCATGGCCGCAAAGACCCCCAGCAGATCGTGGAGAAGTCCTGCACGGTCGACATGGGGGTCGATCAGGATACTGCATTTCATTCCCATACGGACCGGACCGGGTCGCGGGGAAAGGATCACAAACCGGGTGACATTATGGGGGTTGTTCTGTACGTCCCTCCGCAGGATCGGCAGATGGTACCGAAGGGCGGCTCGTTCCGGTAGGATCGCTCCTGCTCGAGGATGATTCAGCACCTCCCGCGCGCTCTCCGCATTGCTGCGGGTATGGATGACCAGAAATCCCTCTTTCTCGATGAACTGGCTGCACTGTTCATGCGTCTGCGGATGCGCGTAGACCACCTCTATCTCCTTCTCCTTCGCCGCGAGATGGTGGTGAATCGGTTTCAACACTTCTCCGATGATATAGACCGGGTATTCCTGCAGGCAGGCGAGGGTACTTCCCACACCCCCCGCCTCACTGTTCTCCAGGGGCACAAGGCCGCGAATGCCCTCTTTCTGAACCCGCTCGAAGACTGCCCGGATGGAGGGCGCCAGATCGATATGTTTCCATCCCAGCTCTTCGGCCAGCTCGTGGCTGAAGGTCCCTTCCGGCCCCAGGGTCACGTATCTCATGGCCGCACCAGGAATTCAATCAGCGCATCGGTCTCCCGGGTGGCCCGTTCACGATCCTCTCCGAATGCGTCGGCGTTCTGCAGAAAGAAGGACCGGAATACATCGGAGTGCCCGTTCCGGATGATCTCCTCCAGCTCCTGCATCGAACGGTGGAGATTCTCCAGTATAGGCGGGACAAAGGGATTCATGATCAGCATATCGGCGTACAGATCCGGATCCTGTCCCAAAAGACGTCCAATGATCCCCATCTCGATGCGGTACACCGGGCTGGTGCAGCGCAGTGCATCGGTGACGGGGATACCAGTGCGGCGTATGGTCTCTGCCATGCACAACGTGGAGAAATGCGTGAGCCCCTGGATCACCGCCATCATCCGGTCATGTACCTCGGGTGTCGTGGATACCACGCGGGCTCCCTGCCGGGAGAATGTCCCCAGTATACGGTCCCTCGTTTCATCCCGGCATCGGGCCGGGCAGGCGATGATGGTCTGGCCCGCCAGGGAGGAGACTCCCGGACCAAACATGGGGTGCAGGCCGATCACCTCTGCGGAAGAACGGAGCATCGCCTTTACCGGCTCCATCTTCAGGGAGGTGAGATCGCAGAGTATCTGGGTTTCGGTGAGCAGAGGTGCAATTTCCCCGATCACTTCCACCGTGCTGCGGATAGGCACCGAGATCACCACCATATCGCTCCATTGGGTAAGGTCCCGGGAGGTCACGACGGTATTCCTACCGGAGACCTTTATGTCATGTCCCTCTGCCTTCCAGACCTGGGCAAAGAATGATCCCATTCTGCCGGTTCCGCCAACGATTCCTACCCGCATGGCTTCTCACTTCTCGAGGATGGACTCTTTAACCGCCATACCAAAATGCCGTCCACCTTCGGCGGCATGGCCCAGGACCTGATCCCCTTCCCGCAGCTCTACTACGGATACTGCCGTTCCATCCGGTCGTACCAGGCGTATGGTCTCCGCATTTTGTAGCATGAGGCTCACCTTCGAATCCCCCGATTCTGCCTCCACGTGCAACAGAGGTCGCCGTTCGATCTTCACCCGGCCCACGATGGCTTCTTTTCCTTCCCCTTCCGCGTCCACCACCAGCACATGGTCCCCGGCGTGCAGTTCGGAGAGATAAGCGGTTTTCCCGGAGGGCATGAGGAGGTAGGCATGGGCTGCCCCGGCATTGACCCGGAACGGGCGGGGCGCCACATAGGGATTCTCGAGGGTCTCTGCATGGACCAGAAGAAATCCGGAGGAGGTGTCCCCGATGAGCAGTCCCTGACCCTGCTGGAGCAGAGAACAGGTGTCGACGCATACGCGGTCCCCCATTCCCACCGGCTGGATGTCGGTGACGGTAAACGCCTCGAGCGTCACCTCGGCCGCCGCATTCTTGATCCTCCGGGCGATCTCCCGTACAACCTGAGGATCCTCGGTGTGCACCAGAATGCCGTGCACTCCTTTCTCCAGTACGGTGAGGGCCACCTCCGCTTCCCGGAGGGTCCGAACCCGTGCGATGATACGGTCCGATTGCGCTACCAGATTCTCCAGGGGGATTACCGTCCAGTCCGTGGTGGATACAATCACCGGCCCCCGAGTGGCTTTCTTTACCGCCCGCTCTTCAGACTGTTTATCCGTGATCTCCACTTCTTCCACATCTTGTCCGGGTACCAAATCTCCGTCCGGGGCGACCGTGCAGATCCGCCCCAGTTCCCGGACCGGTGCCGCCGTATCAACTACCACCGCATCCGCCCCGCTCTCGATGGCTGCGGTGGCCAGGGCTTTCTTCCAGGGCCGGATCTCCACCCAGAGTTCCTTCATCGGGTCACCAGGGCTTTCTCCGGCTCCACGCCATAATGCACCACGTTGCAAACGGAGTGCACGAACCGCTTCGGATCCGGCCGCTGGAACGCATTTCTGCCCATGGCTACACCGGCGGCCCCGGCACCGATCGCGTCCCGGATCATGGTCAGGGTTTCCAGGTCCCCTCCCTTTTCCCCGCCCGCAATCAGCACCGGAACCGAACAGGCCTGAGTGATGCGCCGGAAGGACTCCGCGTCACCGGTGTAGTTGGTCTTGATCAGGTCGGCACCCAGTTCTTCTGCCACCCTCACACAGTGCCCGACTGAGACCGGTGAGGTGGAGGAGATATCCTTACCCCGGGGATAGATCATGATCAACAGAGGCAGACCCCAGCGGGTGCATTCCTTGGAGATGACCCCCGCGGACTCCAGCATTCGGGACTCGTTGGGAGCCCCCAGGTTGATGTGAATAGAGACCGCATCGGCTCCCAGCGCGATCGCTTCTTCGACCGTACAGACGAGCACCTTGTCATTGGGATCCGGATTCAGGGACGTGCTGGCCGAGAGGTGGACGATGAGCCCGATATCCCTGCCATGTTTCCGATGTCCGGTCTTGACCATTCCCTTGTGGAGAACGATGGCATTGGCACCCCCCTCGCTCACCTCTGAAATGATCTGGGTCATATCCGTGAGCCCTTCAATCTGGCCCAGGGTGAACCCATGATCCATGGGTATGATGACACTCCGTTTCGTGTTCCGATCGATAATCCGTTCCAGTCGTATCTCTTTACCAATCATGTTATCGTTCTCCTGTCAGCAACGCCAGCGCTTCCTCAGCCGAACCACCATCATGAACAATCAGCGATGCAGCCCGGACGAACTGCACCGGAGACCGGTGCTGAAACGCATTGCGTCCGATGGAAATGCCGGCCGCACCACCCTGCATGGCCCCCTCGATCAGCTCCAGGGTGGATCGGTCATCGGTCTTGGATCCTCCCGCCACCACCACCGGAACCGGGCATCCACGAGTCACTTCGCGGAAGGTATCCGCATCTCCGGTATACACCGTTTTGACGACATCCGCACCCAGCTCTGCCGCCACCCGGGCAGCAAGTTTTACGTGATCCACCAGATGTTCGTCCGTCACCTTACGCCCCCTGGGATACATCATCGCCAGAAGGGGCATACCCCATTCGATGCATTCAATGGCTACCTGCCCGAGGTCCTTGAGCATGTCCGCCTCACTCTCGGCCCCGATGTTCACGTGGATGGATACACCGTCCGCTCCCATCTTCAAGGCGTTGATCACCGTATTGACCAGCACCTTTTCATTGGGATCCGGTCCCAGGGCGGTGCTGGCCGAGAGATGAAGAATGAGACCAATGTCCCGTCCCTTTCCTCGATGCCCGTGAAGGGCAAGCCCCATATGTCCGATGACCGCATTGGCGCCCCCCTCCGCGACCGCATTCACCGTGGCTTCCATATCTACGAGACCTTCGAT
Organism: Methanolinea tarda; assembly: GCA_037916685.1. GTDB lineage: Archaea > Halobacteriota > Methanomicrobia > Methanomicrobiales > JACTUA01 > JAJRCM01. The sequence goes on along the minus strand of JBAIXL010000261.1, from coordinate 2,385 downwards.
GGGGCCATTGGTCACCCCATGGTCCATCGGAACAATGATCGTACGATGGGTGTTCCGATCCATAATACGTTCCAAACGAATCTGTTTACCTCTCATGAAACTCACCTCACACCCGAATGAGAGTGTGGTCTACGGATAAAACCCGAAATAGCCGAAAGCAGTGCTGTCCCTGCTCTGTGTGCAGGAAACGTGGCGTTCTGGAATAGTTACCGGGGAATCTGCGGGGAGGAGACAAAGGCTGGTGCTAGCGGTGATAAAAGCAACCACTGGCGAAAAAACATTCACCACGCATTGGATACTTAGTGGGAAAGATCTATTATTTATAGGTGCCGGATATGCAGCGGTTTCGGAGTGTCTCACAAGAGGCAGTCCCAGTCTGTCCCCGGACTTCTCCATCCTATCCCATCTGGCATTCCAAATTTTCCAGGTATCTTGTCAGCGTGAAAAGAACCCGTTCCGACCCTCCTCCCAACTTGGTGGTTGAAATCGTATGGTCGAGCTACCCAGAACAAATTTTCCATACCACTACATCAAAAGAATATCAACAATTTGTGAAAAAATCTGCCCACGATGCACAAAAAGGATTATATTTCCACGGGCATACCTGCGTTTTTCCACCCGGTGAATCCCCCGGTAAGGTTGGCCAAGGGGGAATATCCCTGCCGCATCAGAACGCTCGCGGCCATGTTACCCTTGAAACCCACATCACAATAGGTGACGATACACTGTCCATGGGGTATTTCATCCAGATGAGCAGGAAGCTCCCCGATGTACCGGTGGTGCGAACCCGGAATACGTCCCTGGGATTCTCGGTCCGCGATGTCCCGCACATCGAGGATATACGGATGCCGGCCCAGCTGTTTCTGCAGCATCGTCGGGGTCCACTGGGGCAGGAGTTGGATCTCGTTTCCGGACTTGCTCCAGGAGGCAAACCCTCCTTTCAGATAGCCCAAAAGGTTGTCATATCCTTCCCGTACAAAAAAACGGGTGACATCGTCCAGGGATACATTGAAATCGTCCACCAGAATAATGGGATCCTCGTAGTTCAGCATCCATCCGATGAAATACGGGATCCCCTCTCGCCAGAGACTCAGGGAGTCTTTGATAAATCCTCCTCCGAAATTGGTCGGTCCCCGGATGTCCACCACCTGTGCCCCCTTCTTCTGTCTGTCAAGTATCTCGTGGACCGATAACGGTCTGAGTACGGGTATCTGCAGCAGGGAGGGTGATCCGCGGGTATTCCCCTCCCCCATGCGATCAAAATAGGGAGGGAAATAATGATGCTCTTTGACCTTGAACCGGACGAACTCCTCCCGCTTCTTCTGGAGCATCGGGTTGGTCCTTCGTTCGTATCCGATGCTGGTGATCTCGTGATCGCTGATCGCCTCCCCGCAAGGAGAGCCCTCTCCGTGTGCCGGGTAGACCACCACGGCATCGCCCAGCGGGAGGATCTTCTCCATGAGACTATCATAGAGAGCCCCTGCCATCTCCTCCATGCGATCCGGGTAAAAGTCTGTTCTTCCCACATCCCCGGCAAACAGAGCATCGCCCGTGAATACCGCCATGGGTTCCTCAGACACCGTGGTATCCCGAAGCACAAAGGAGAGACTTTCCACGGTGTGTCCAGGGGTTTCCCGTGCGGTCAACTCCAGGGAACCGATGGAGAACCTCGCTCCATCGGTCACACCCTTACCATAGGCAAATGCATGACGTGCGCCATGCCAGATCTCCGCCCCGGTCATGCGGGCGAGATCGAGGGATCCGATCAGGTAATCCTCGTTTTTATGGGTTTCAAAGACATATTTCAGGGAAAGATTCTCTCTGCGCAGGAAGTCCAGGTATACATCGATGTCCCGCCGGGGATCGATGATCGCCGCTTCGGAATCTGAACCGATGATATAGGAATGATGAGCGAGACCCTCCGAAGTGATCTTTTCCAGAATCATCAGCCAGTTCACCGGGTTTCAACCATAAAAAGCTTGAGGTCTGCCTTTCTATACACCATCGGCATATTCGAACCGTTGAACCGGCAGAGGCCTCCGTAAACCCGCGAGAGGATCCCGGATGTATAGACGGTTCACTTCAATAAAAAAAAAGATTACTTCTTTTCTTCTTTCTTCTCTTTGATGAGCGCTCTCCCGATGAAGAAGACCACCAGCAGAATCACTATCCAAGAGATCAGGTTCTGGATGAAGTCGCCCACGAGAAAGTTGGAGGGCCCGACGGATACCGCCTGGGTGGCATTCAGGATGGCGGTATAGGGTGCATAGATGGGGGTAATCAGATCCTTCACCAGCGCCTGGACCAGGGCGGCCGTGGCCACACCGACGATAAAGGCGAGGGCAACCGCGATGATGTTCTGCTTCTCCATAAATTCCATAAATT
>JBAIXL010000260.1:0-10149 GCA_037916685.1 Methanolinea tarda | reverse complement strand
CCTCCAGGATAATATTATTGTACTCCCAGGTGTCCGGTCCCTCCAGGGAGTAGAACCCGGACTGGTTGGTCACTCCCTGGGAGATCCAGCTACCCTGGACTCCGTAGGAGTTGGAACCGTAGAGGGTGAGGGTGACTCCTGCCGAGGGGATGGAGGTATCCCCAAGAGTTCCCTCGTAGACAGTGCCGGTGAAAGTGACTGCATATGCAGGTGTGCTGAACAACAGAAGGGCTATTCCTATTAGGAGACATCCAATGAATCTCTCACGCATAATCCTCCAGAGCTTGGTGACCGGGCACTGAAGAGAGCAGGATATCATGGTACCATGCATTTCTGAAGAATCTTCGCCGGTCTGGTCTCGTTGAAATGCTTGTGAAATAGGGATATTAACATATCGAAATGTTTGAATCAGGGCACGAAGCATCAAGACCACGTGAGACATTTGGGGCGAATTGAGAATATTCTTTAAATTCTAAGTTCCGTATCATTGAAGGAGAATCATTATGGACATAGATCCATCTAAACGAGATCCAAGGAAAGTCACGCTTTTCGAAGAACGGGGGTCTACCTCCCGTTTCGTATATGCTGAGATAACCGATAGTGGTGATCTCCTCATCTCGGCACAGGATGTGGGAGATACCCCAGAACTGGTGTTTGGGGACACGGACTACGAATGGTGGGTACACATCAAGGCGAAGGACAAGGACAGAACCCTATTGGCGCTGATCGAATACGTGTTTGGAGGGAATTTTCATGCGTCGGATGAGTTCCGTGAATGGGTGAAAGCAGTCGGGATTCCCTACGAATTCGACAGTTACTGTTGATACATTGTCCGTGATACAAAAGAAGCATGATAGTATCTCTCCAGGTGCAGGTCATCCTCCTGACTCTCTATTGGATGTAAAACGTACATCTAATAGATCGTAGAGAGGGATTTTTTATTTGTCCGCCAGAAGATTAGCGGAAAGTACTCCTCAAACCATATAGTAATCTAATCTTTTCTCTAAGATCCTCTGCAATGACGATTTAAGTTGAAGAAAATAGTGGATCTGTTCTTCCATGATAATTCTTTAACACGTGCCCCTAGCAGCCGACGAATAGGACAGTTTCCCCCCTAAATTCTGGTCGGATTTCCAATAACTCCAAAAATTTTCGCAGTTTAATAAAGGCCTTTATAGATACGAGGCCTAGGGTACGGATCTCAAGGCTACGGAGTAATGACTATGAGAACTATGATTACCATGATAGCGGGTCTGGCCCTCTGCCTCACTCTTATTCTGTCTTCCGGCTGTGTGGGGACCGACACCAGTTCCCAGAAGAGCGAGACCACCTCGGAACCGACCCAGGAGGTCGCGGGTGCAAACTACCTATTCGACAACACGAACAACGGCGAAACCTATTACGTTTCGCAAAACGCCACCATCAAGCTCACCCTCCCTGAAAATCCAGCCACCGGCCACTGGTGGGATCTGACCATCACTCCAGGAATTACTATCACAAAAGACGAGTATCTCACGAATGCGACCTCGGGCCGGGTAGGAGCCGGGGAAAAGCACGTCTGGTACATGACGGTGAAGACCGAGGGCGTCAAGTCGATACAAGGGATTTACCGGCGCTATTTCGAGGCCGAGACCGGAAACGTGACATCCTTCTCGCTGCACCTGTTTGTGGTGCCACCCGGAGAAGCCGTACCCTACCTCCTGGTGACCCAGAAAGACAACAACACCGCAGTAGAGGTGGAGCCCAACCAGACCTTCCGTATCCTGCTGCCCGAGAATCCGTCCATCGGTTACCAGTGGATGATCGACTTCCCCTCGGGGCTGCTCGTGCAGGATCAGAGATTCATCGAGAACGAGACAACCACCCCCATGGTGGGTGCCGGCGGTTATCACTACTGGGACGTCACCGCCATCGGGAGCGGCGACCAGAAGATAAACGGCATGTATGTCCAGCCCTGGTCCTCATATAGAATTGGAAACGAGACACAGTTTATGGTGACGATCAGGATCAAAGGCGAGAACAGGACATGAGCCCCGCATCTTTGACGTCGCGGACAATGGCCAGTCATCAAGACGATATTGGAGGAGAATCCCCGCACCGGATCCTCCTGAGTTAGAGTTGAATGGATACACGAAATTTTATTTTGCATCGCTTTTAACGATACCGAATCTCACAAGGAATGTCCAAAAAAACCTCGAATTTTGATGGGTGTTTGAGTATTGTATCTCCCATTCGTGACGGGGTACACGGCTCACCCGGGAACTTTCCGTAGTACCGCTGCATGGTTGATGAAGAAGAACCGCTGTTCTGTGGTCTGGAGCCCCGCCCTTTCTGCTTGTGTAAGAGTAGCTTGAAACTCCTTGCCGGAAACCTCGAAAAGGGGTTCTGTATAAAAGAAGAGGCCGTCTGGGGTGAGAAGGGACGAAATCTCCTGAAACAGCCTTTGCGGTTTGGGAACTTCGTGAACGACGAAGATGGCAAAGGCTGCATCGATAGTACCATTGAGCTCCGTGGGAAGGCCAAGGGTATCTGGTTCGGCGAGATGGGTCTTGATGCGGGGCATGAGTCCCTCCCGTTCCATCTTTCCCCGCAGAATACGGAGCATCTCCTCCTGGACGTCCACCGCAAACACGGTGCCCGTATCTCCAACCTGCCTGGCAAACTCGCGGGTGAAAAAACCTGGACCGCAGCCTACATCCAGAACACGGCTGCCAGGTTTAATGTACCGCTCTGCCAGGCGATCGGGACGATACATGAGCCGCCGTATACGGTTGTCGAGATACCCCGCTCGGGAAGGGGGGAACACGTTATGGCGATGAGAAGGTTGCGCTTGATCGGGCACGGGAGACATTGTATATTCTGTACACCGATCTCGCACATGAAATCACCCTATTTCAGCCGCTATTCCTACCTGATTACCATCGGTTTGGTTCTTGAAATGGAGGAGAATCTCTTGTTTTTAATGAACTAGCTCGTATTCGAATCTTCAACATCCTCAAGTCTCTCCCGATACCCTCCAAAGTCTTTCTCGCCTTCTCCGTCGACCTTCCCACATCCATGTATACCACCCATAAACGCCCACTCCCCCTCGGAGGGAAGAATGGAATGGCTAATGACTCCCGCCTACAACCGAATAGGGTAGGATTTGATGTAAGGATGAGAATAAAACGGATTGCCGGGACGATTGTGGGTGCCTTTTTTGCTCTGCTCGGATTGTTATGGCTCCTTCAGGGGGTGGGACTCCTTCAGGTTTGTCCCATAGCCTGTGTTGGGAGTTGTGAATGCATTACCGGCGGGTCGGTCTTCTGGGCCGTTGCTGGTGCGATCGTCTTCATCGCCGGGGTGGGTATTGTGATGGTGAGTTGGAGACGATTCGGTACATCCCCGGAATCTAAACTATAATCATTTCCCGTCGTTTGTTGTTATCCCTTTATAAACCTCGTTTCTGGGATATTGTCGGATGCGACTCCTAGGGCATAATCAAATGCAGCGAGCTGATCGCCAGAAGATGAGTTTCTCCTTTTTCCGTCGATAGAATTTCAGGATTACCGAGATTCATCGTGAGCATTCCCCCGAGAGTCATGAGGCATGTGCTATGGGGGGTGCCACTGTTTCGCGGACTAGTGACATCGACGTTCCTGGGCATCCATGGTTGATGCTGGAATTGTCCTGGTACGGCAGATTCAAGAAAATGAAGGCTATGAGATTTCCTCTCACAGTTTGAACTTCAGGATAGTATCGTATAGAGACTCGTACAAATTGGTGAAGTGGTCGATGTACTCGTTCGCTTTTGCTGTAGAGCGATAAAGGGTTCGGGTGTCTTCCTTTATCGTTTCGAGATAGCCATTGGTTTCCAGGAACTCCACATGTTCCTGGCCGATCTTTGAGTTCAGGTCGCAGCGGTTGATAACGGAGGTGATGGATCGGGGAGAGCTGCAATAGCTCAGAATCTCCCAGTAGATCTCATAAATCGTCCTCCGTGGCCTCATGCATTCCTCAATCCCAATCTCGTCTTCAGGCCGTCCTCGGACTGCTCGATATCGTGGAGACGACCATTCCAGATGCTCGCGAATCGGGAGAAGTACCGGGATGAAAGGAGGCTTGCGAGGACGATCCCTAACGTCATCACCATACCCGGGATGACCTGGAGATTGTTCAGCGTGATGGTCATGCCCCCCGAACCGATCCCGAATGCCTCGAGGCTGGTGACCAGTCCAAGGACAAAGATGCTGACAGCGCTGAGCATGCTGGCAAGGCTAATAATTTGAACATTTCCGCTATTGTCACGGTAGAGGGAAACCATCCAGATGATCAAATCGATGAGCGCAGCTCTTGAGACAGGTTTCTCGACTTCCTGGTATTCTCTTCGGAGAGGAATGATCTCGTTGAGAATTCGGGCAGAGGACAAGATCCAGAGTGAGCCCACTGCTGCTCCGGCTACTCCGGCTGCGCCCTGAATCAGGTAGTATATCCCGAGGTCTCCTCCTTGCATCAGGGCATTCGCAATCCCCTGTACTCCGAGTGCTAATACGAAAGCTCCCAGCACCACATTCAGAAATGTGAGGCCGAAGAAGCTGCGTAGTTCACTAGTGAACTGTTTGGTGATGTCTACGGTCATGGAATATTTCACCTCCTATACATTAATAGGCCTTTTAAAAATAAAACTAGGAAACTATAGTACGTAATACGAGCAAGATCGATCTTCGATAGTCCTTTCGGTGGAATTCTTTTCGACAAGGAATAACCCTTATCACCCCATTATTGATACCGTTCGGCCTCGGCGGTCATGCCTGACAATTCTGTGATGGAATGATGAGGACGACTCCCGCTTGTTCCTTATTGTCTAGACCAAAAACCAATCAGACCAGCCTCAACGACGCGAGTGCAGCGAGAGAGTGGGGGCGGAGGGTGGCATTCTCCCATAAATCGGATAAAGAAAGCGATTACCCGATGCGAGTGCAGCGAGCAAGGATGCTCGCCGGCATGTGTCCCCAAGATACCGAGAAGCGAAAATGCTATTGACACTTACATCTGCTGCTCGGCCAGAAAGTTCTTTAATAACTCCTGCATGAGCGCGATGTAACCATCCAGATCGCCTGGCTTCACCCGATAGAAGCACCTGGGATATGTTTTAACCGCTTTCTGTTCATCCGGATCCATCGATCCCGAAAGAACGATTACCTCAATGTTCTGTAACCGGGGGTGAGCATTCAATTCTTTCAGAATCTCGAATCCACCCTTTCCGGGAAGATTCTTATCCATAAAGATGAGATCCGTGGTTAGAGTATCCGTGGCTATCTGACCCTGAAGCCAATCGAGAGCCTCTTCGCCAGAGGATTTTGTAATGATGCGGATCGATGGAGAGGCTTCGAGAAGGGCTTCCATGGTCAGCTTTGCATCTGCAGGGTTATCCTCGATGAGAAGGATCTCTTTCGGCTTCATTTATCGCATCACCCCCCCCCCCATTTTGTTTCGACATTATTGGCAGAGTGAAATAAAACGTCGATCCCTTCCCTACCTCCGACTCGACCCATATCTGTCCTCCATGCCGTTCGATGATCTTTTTTACAATAGCTAATCCTACCCCTGTACCTGGGTACTTCTCCCGGGTATGCAGGCGCTGGAAGATCACGAAGATCCGATCGTAGAACGCGGGATCGATCCCAATACCGTTGTCGCTCACCGCAAACTTCCACATTTCACCTGTCTTTTCCGCGGATAGAGCGATATGCGGTTGTACATCGGCCCTCTGGAACTTGATGGCATTCCCGATCAGATTCTGAAATACGAGCGCGAGTTGAGTGGGATCCGCGTGGACAGAAGGAAGGATACCGTTCCGTATCACAACATCGCTCTCGTTGATCTGCATATAGAGATTCTGGATGACCCGATCGACCAGATCATTGGTATTCACCAGCATGAATGCCTGCCCGCGGGTGTGCACTCGGGAATACTCGAGTAAGTCCGCCACCAGGGACTGCATCCTCTTTCCCCCTTCCACGATGTAGCCGATATACTCGTCTGCATCGGCGTTCAGCCGCCCCTCGTATCTCCGGGCAAGCAGCTGGGAGAAGCTCACCACGTTTCGCAACGGTTCCTGCAGATCGTGAGAGGCAATATATGCAAAGCGTTCGAGGTCTTCATTAGATCGTTTCAGCTGATCCGCAAAGGTTTGGAGGACCTGCTCCGCCTGCTTGAGTGCAGTTACGTCCGTACTGTATACCCGGATACGCTGGAAATCTGAGAGATAGTGCCAGACCTGCTGGTAATGGTGATCTGCGGCCTGTACGGTTTGGATAGAGTATATACTACCCTCTCTTTGAAATTCCTTAAGAATAGCAAGTGTATTGGTCAGAAAGGGATGATCGGTTCCCTGCTTTGCGAGATCAGGGAATAAAAGACTGGCGGAGGGGTTGATATAGAGTATCTTCGCGGAAGTATCCAATTCCACGATCGGGTCTGGATTCCGTTCAGGAAAAGTTGCGAGACGCGATATCTCTGCTTCTGCTCGCCTGCGGTCTGTGACGTCCTGCATCGTTCCTATCACCGCCCGATCCTCGCCGTACGAGATATATGCAGTATTTATGGAGACCCAGACCGGAATGCCGTCCTTTCTTTTCAGCTGTATTTCAACATTCCTTGCACCGCGTCCCTCCTCCATTGCCTGTAACCAGGAAGTTCTGTCATTGGGATTTAAATAAAGATCCGAGGCTTTTTTGCCCAAAAGCTCACCTCGGGTATAACCCAGAATAGATTCATATGAGGGGTTGGTATAGAGAAGCACACCCTCTGCCGAACTGACACCTACTCCAATAGGAGACGTTTCGCTGAGTGCCCGAAAGCGCTCCTCGCTCTCCCGCAAGGCTTCTTCAGCCTGTTTACGTTCGGTGATGTCCTGGCCCTGAGCGATAAGGGCAAGGACATTTTTGTGATCAGGATCATAAATTATGGCGGAATTCCAGATCACCGTTTTCATCTGCCCATTTGCATCGAGAATAGGTATTTCCGTCGTCTCCCATGGTCTCCCTCCGCGGGTTTGATGGATCATGCCGAGCATAATCTCCTTCCTTTTGTCCAGAGGGAAGAGGCGCTCGATCTCGTGTCCCTCCAGCGTATCATTCGTACGTCCGGATAATAGCTCAAAGGCACGGTTGGTCCGGGTGATCCGAAGATGCGGATCCAGGACCACAATGGGCGCGTTGGCGAAGGTGATCAGATTCTCAAGATACTGCGTGCTCTCACGGAGGGTCTGCTCGGTGCGGAGAAGTTCATCATTATTGTGGCGAAGTTCCTCCTCGATGGATTGAAGCGCCTCGTTCTGTTCCCGCAATCGAGTTTCTGTATCATTCAGCTCTTTCTGGATCCGGCTCCGTTCCTGCGCATACCGGATGGAGCGGGTGAGGGAACGACTGCTCAATTCCTTTTTCACCAGATAATCCTGTGCGCCTTCGTGCAGGGCTTGTATGCCCGTGTCTTCATCGTCCAATCCGGTAAGAACGATAATGGGAATGTTTTGGCAATATTTACGGGCAGTTTGAACGGTCTCGATCCCCTGGCTGTCCGGGAGACCGAGATCCAGAAGGAGGCAATCGATTCCTCCCTCCTCCAATCGGGAGATTCCGTTTTGAAGATGGGTGACATGTTCAATAGTCGTCTGATTTTCGGGATGATCCAGCAATCTCTCTCGGATGAGTTCCGCATCTGCCAGATTGTCCTCGATGATTAGGAGGTTCATGTCACTTCTCGGGATTGGGAGGCAGGGTGACAATGGAGAACCAGAAGTCCTCGATGGATTTCACGATCTCGATAAATTCGCCGAATTTTACCGGTTTCCGTATATAGCAGTTCGCGTGCAACCGGTAGGATTCCACGATATCTTTTTCGTCCTTGGATACGGTCATGATGACCACCGGAATGAGGCGCAGGGAATCCTCATCCTTCACTTCCCGAAGGACCTCCAGGCCATTCTTCTTGGGAAGGTTCAGATCGAGCAGGATGAGATCCGGCTTGGGCATCGAGGCATAGTTGCCTTTCTTGTGCAGAAAATCCATCGCCTCTTCACCGTCCGTGACCACATACAGGTTGTTGTGCAGCTTGCTGTCCTCCAGTGCCTCCTGGGTCAGTGCGATATCCGCGGGACTGTCCTCGACCAGCAATATCTCTACGGCTCTCAGTGTCTGATTTGTATCTTCTACCTTCATTATTTCACGTCCGTTCTGGCAGGCAGGGTAAAGAAAAAGGTCGACCCTTCTCCGGGAGTGGATTCCACCCAGATCTCTCCTCCGTGCCGTTCTACGATCCTTTTGCAAATGGCCAGGCCGATTCCGGTCCCCTCATACTCTCCTTTCGCGTGCAAGCGCTGAAAGATTTTAAAGATCCGGTCGGCGAAACGGGATTCGAACCCGATCCCGTTATCATTAACTGAAAAAATCCATCGGTCTGCATCCTGCCGGGCTGAGATATGGATCTTGGGGACAACGTTGGGTTTCTGGAACTTTAACGCATTTCCGATCAGGTTCTGGAAGAGCTGGGTGATCTGCGTTTCATCTGCCATGAGTTCCGGCAGGGGATCATTGGTAATGATTGCCTCCTTCTGGGTGATCGAACCGTGAAGATTCTTCAGCGCCTGTTTGAAGGACCGATTGGTGTCGATCTGGCTGAATTCATGCGCCTTGGTCTGGACCCTGGAATATTCCAGCAGGTCCTGGATGACCTGGTGCATCTGCCGGGTACCGTCCAGAATGAAGTGCAGGTAGGTATCTGCTTTTTCATCCAGCTGTCCTTTGTACCGTCTCTCCAACAACTCGGTGAATCCTGAAATCCCTCGCAGCGGCTCCTGGAGATCGTGGGAGGCAATATAGGCGAACTGCTGGAGCTCCTGATTGGAACGGGCGAGTTCCTCGCTTTTCTTCTTGAGCTCCTCCGCGGTCCTCTCCAGGTTGCGATTCGCCTCGACCAGTTCCCGGGTCCGTTCTTTGACCCGGTCATCCAGCTCGTTATACGCCGTAAGGAGAGCGTCTTCCGCACGTTTCCGTTCGGTGATGTCCCGGGCGGCGGCGAAGACTCCGGCGATGCGACCACCTCTGTCCCGATAGATGGAGGCGTTGTACAAAACGGGAGTGATATGGCCATCCCGATGACGAATCTCCAATCCATAATCCGTGACCGATCCGTCTCGAAACACCCGCTCATATCCGGCTTTTGCCTTTTCCGGTTCGATAAAATACCGGGAGAAGTCAGTGCCGACCAACTCCTCTCGCGGAACACCAGTGACCCGCACGGTTGCCTCGTTCACGTCACTGATGGTCCCATCCGGATTGATGGTCACCAGGGGATCCAGGCTCGCCTCGATCAGACTGCGGTTATACGTACTGATCTGCTGGATGATCTCTTCGGCTTTTTTCCGCTCCGTGACATCACGGGCGGCGGCGAAGACCCCCGCAACGTGACCGGATTCGTCCCGAAAGACGGTCGCATTGTACAGAACGGGAGTTACCTTGCCGTTGCGGTGGCGGATCTGTAATTCATAATCATGAACGGAACCCTCTCGGAACACCTTTTCATATCCGGCTTCTGCCTTTTCCGGATCGGTAAAATATTGGGAGAAATCGGTTCCGACCAGTTCCTGCCGTGAATAGCCGGTGATCGCGACTGTGGCATCATTGACGTCGCTAATCTTGCCATCCGGATCGATGGTCACTAGGGGATCCAGGCTGGCCTCGATCAGACTGCGGTTGTAGACTCCGGCCCTTCGGATCATCTCTTCGGCCTTTTTCCGCTCGGTGATATCCCGTGCGGCGGCAAACACACCCGCAATATTCCCGGATTCGTCCCGGAAGACGGTGGCGTTATACAGGACCGGGATAATCTGTCTGTTCCGATGCCGGATCTGCAACTCGTAATCTCTGACCGATCCATCCTTAAACACCTTTTCATATCCGGCTTTTGCCTTTTCCGGTTCGGTAAAATATTGTGAAAAATCTGTTCCGATCAGTTCCTTCCGGGTGCGTCCGGTTACCTGAACCGTGGCTTCGTTGACATCGCTGATCGTACCGTCCGGGCTGATGGTAACGAGAGGATCCAGGCTGGCCTCGATGAGATTGCGGTTGTAGACACCTGCACGCCGGATAACGATTTCGGCCTTCTTTC
>JBAIXL010000259.1:0-2560 GCA_037916685.1 Methanolinea tarda | reverse complement strand
CATTGTCATCAAGATAGCCTTATGGGATTTAAATATGATAGCATAAAATTTGGCCGCCATGAAAAATGACCATGGACAAGGAAGGAATACAATGGGTACATCAGAACATCAGCGTTTGGCGGATCTTACCATGTCCGTGTATGGGGTGTTCGGATGATTCCCAATAGGAACCGCCATCTTCTCAGACACGAACCGTAAACCTATTATCTAACGTTGAAATACTTCCTGAAGGTACGGCCCTATTGGAATTCTCCATCCCGTACCGAGGCTGGCGGTCGCTCTGGGGAGGGATGACCGCCATTTCTGATCACGTCACTCTCCACCACCGGCATGGTTATTTCACCCCCAAGGCCCCCGGTCCTTGATGCACTACGCTCATCCTGTGATTTCTCACCTGTAGCACTACTTTGACCTTCCCTTCCCCATCTAAATGCATTACAATACTAGTATTGAGATCCGATTGTTTTTCAACCATTACCGCTTTTTTTTGGGAATTGGAATTTTGTCTGATAGATCAGGACAAGTAAAAATAGTAGCATGGTGTTGTGTGCTGGTAGGGCCTAGTGCCTAGTGTGAGAGTGAAGAGTGAGAAGGGAGAATTCGAAATATCCACTAGAACAATTCAGTATTCGGATAACACCTTTAAACTGCGATGGATGAAGAATATTAAGACGATATTCAAAAGGAGGAAAATACAGGCAATAATTAGCGAGTGGAGAGAGAGAAACACCTCTATTAAACCAAATGCGATAAAAATCAATCCACGTATTCCCGACATCAGAATGGCTCTGGGTTGCCAAGGGGTCATCTTTTGAATAAACTCTTGGTTGAATTCCATATGCATCCGAGCTTGACGGAAGGAATGTGCATATTGCACGATAGAGACAAATGAACAGGCACTCATGGATAGGTAAAACCAGGATAGAACATGCAGGTTGATACAGAAAATGGGGATGACCTCGGTTAAACCGAAGAAAAACGGAATGATCCCGTCAAGGGTCTGAGGGATGATTCTCATAACCGAGGTGAGCCTGGTATAAGTAATCCATATACTGATAATGATGAAAAATAGCCCGATGATGAGGGTAATCCAGATGGGATCAAAAGAAGAGGTGGAGATACTGGATAACTCTTCTAATAGAGCGGCAAATAGAAAATACAGTGCGATAGATTGGATGATGCTAACAAGGGTCACGTAATAAGTGGGCATATAATCGAGGAGTCGTTCAATAGAAATGGTTGAACCATTGACGGCCATTAGATCTCCATTAAAGATTGCGTTTACAGACGTCATCCGACGCCGCTGTTGGTAGTCCACTCTAGTTTGTTTCAGCATCCATTGTGGGCTGCTATCCCTTCTCACTTTCGTTTCGCTCGCGGCATGGACTTCGCCACCATGTTCATCTGCCGGTATTGCCAGGCGAAGCGGTCCGAATACCTGGAGCCTGACCTGCGGCCGTAACTGTGGAACGTATTTTCAGGTGGTGCTGGAGGACAGGAACAAGCCGCCGAGATCGTGATGTTAAGGAAAGTATGCGGGGTTATATCTATCACAACTATTTCCAACCAACCTGTTTGTTACGTCTTGCTCGGACCTCGCCGGTAGGGTAACAGCATGCCCCATCTAGGCCCATTCATGGCCCACCGGTAGTAAGAGCGGATGCAGTCCCTGGTGCAGGACCTTTTGGAGTACTCCCGTGTCAATACCCGGGGACAAACATTCGTACCCATAAACAGCGAGGACATTGTGGATAAGGTCATCCAGAATCTTCTACATGTCAGTATTGAGGAAACCAATGCTGTTATAAAATCCAGTCATCTCCCGATGGTCATGGCAGATCCTACTCAGATCACTCTTGTCTTCCAGAATATCTTGGGGAACGCAATAAAATTCCGCAAGAAGGATGAACCGCCGTACGTCAGCATTTCCGCAGAGTTGATGGGAGATATGTGGAAATTTGCGGTTAAGGACAATGGCATCGGATGCGAGGGGTGCGATTCGAACGCACGAACCCCTGCGGGACGGGACCCTAAATCCCGCTCCTTTGACCTGGCTCGGAAACCCTCGCTCACACTTTTTTATTTTCCTGGCTTCTATAAGTTATCGGGCGAGAGATGAGAAACATTTCATTTCTTCTGCCAGGCATCGGAAAAAGAACCTTACCATCTATGGTCTAAACTGGCTCCGGCATCCCCGGCCAGTACTAAAAAGCCGAATCCCACTATCGTTCCGACTCGTCCGATTCGACCGTTATGGAACATCGCTCAACTCGGCATACCAGGACACACGGGGATCCATGGTTTAACGGTTCCACCACGCTAAGGACTCGGCAACGGGGGCCAGGGTTTCCGTGGCATGCATATCATTTCGCAGATCTCGAAGGCGGACAACCTTGAGGAGACATTTCGTTCTTGAGCTCTTTTTAATGGAGGGAACACCGGGTCGGACGGGGAACCCCCGCAAAATTCCCTGAGATACCGGGCGCAGAGTGCGTAGGCGGCTTCGACTCTCTCCTGTTTGATACCCGGCACTCCGCACGAGACCAGATGGATGTGGTGC
>JBAIXL010000258.1:0-1989 GCA_037916685.1 Methanolinea tarda | reverse complement strand
TCGAGGTGTAATCAATGTGATCAACGACCTGGTCATTCAAAAAGGGCCGGTTGAATCCAATGCAGTCTGCTGATATTCCCGTCTTTTTCGCCATTTTCGCGTGAAGCGTCGCTAAGGTTCGGCCACTTCACTAGAGAGAGCACGGCCAATCACTAACCTGTTGCCCGTTTCATACTAAAATCGAAGAATTTATACAAGCCTGTGGATAATGTCTGCTATGGGTCTGACGGAAACAGACGATTTTACGAATCTTATTAAAAAAATGGGTGCTCCGGGGATGGATCACAAAGAATCCTGGGAATTTGAATTGTCCACCTTCATCCAGAAACATCCTGAGCTTCGTCCTTCCCTCAGCATAGAGGACTAAAACCTAACCATGAATATTAAGAGACCATCCATTAACCCTACCAAACAAGACTCGCTAAACAAGGCCGCTACATTACTTCTCTGATCCTTCTACCCATCGCGTGAGACTTCCCATCCGTTTGAATGCTTCCAGCATGGGAAGCCCGATCCCCGAACGACGGGCATTCAGAAAAAATCTCCATCGATCCCGAAATCGAGGCCCAGTCGTACCCGATACCGAAAGCAGATAGTCCAGGGTTTCCCGCTCTTTTTTCATCCAGGCGAATCGTCCCAGCACCGAACGCGAATACACGTTTGGATCCATCCAGGAATCCACGAACATTTTTGCACATTCGAGGGAGAACAGTATCCCTTCTCCGGTAAAAGGCGATACCGTCCCGATCGATTCTCCGATTCCGACGACCAGTTGGGAATCCCCGTTGTTCCGACGTGTTCTGGTAAAAAAGGGTGTTGAATAGAACGGCGAGGCCACCCGGACCGAACCCTCACAGGAACAGAGGCGAGTAAAGGAATACCTGTCGGACGATTCTCGATAAAACTGCTCAAGAAGATCACTGAGGTGGATCAGACCGATGCCCCCGATGCCGATATGATAGGTGCTGTTTCCGAGTGGAAAGATCCACAGATACCCAAGTCCTGGCACTTGATTTCCGTACACCCCGGCCTTTAGAGGCACGCCCTCTCTGGATTCCACGATCACCCGGTGCTGCAATGTCGGTAGCGTCAGATCAGAATCGCAGGGAGGCAGAAAAGCCCGTTGAATCCCGGTCGCATCCACCACGATCTCATAGTCCCTCGCTGTTTCCTGCTCCAGGTTCTGCCGTCTCAGTCGGGCTCTGCTGATGAGATCACGCAGAAGCCGTGGTTTGTCGAGGGTGCACAGGGGCGTTTCTGCTAAAAGGCCGTCAAAATTCATTTTGGACATTGATTCGATGAGATAATCCTCAAGTTTGAGACCGACATCCGTGAGGTAGGTTTCGATGCCGGCGGGGACCCCCCACCCGCAGGACCGACATCCGCAGCGTGTATGATGGTCCATCCCGTCGTACACATCTACCTTTATCCCCCGTTGTTCGAGTAGTCTTGCCAGGTACCCCCCGGCGATTCCCGCACCGGCAATGGCGACCTTCATAGGATCCCCCCAAACACAACCAGGATACTCGTGATCGCAATCGCATGCACCATCGAAGCAGCGACCTGCCGCAGCATCAACCGGTTCGCTTTTAATTCGAAATCGGGGAAGACGGAGTACAGCGCTCGGGTGCAGAGCTGATCGATGCGGGCTCCGTGGACGGTATTAATTCCTGCGATCACGGCCGTGGTAAAGACGAGGAGATACGCAGCGGTCACATTCTCCAGAGCAAGTGTCAGAGGGTGGAGCATCAAAACGGCCATAAGCAGGGTCACAATCCCGTAGATCGTGGAATGAGGATATTCGGGATGAGTGACGGAGGACGTATATTTACCTCCCAGCCGGTCGGAATTTACGTCACGACGCATCATGGACACCACAAAACCGCTGACTGTCAGACCGTGCATAAGGGACAGGATGAACGCCAGCAGAGAGAAGATTCCGGTCGCCGCATAGACGACCGTTACCGTTACTCCCACCACCAGCCAGGG
>JBAIXL010000257.1:0-3660 GCA_037916685.1 Methanolinea tarda | reverse complement strand
GGTTGTCCGACAGGGCATTGCCGAGCAGCCACGCGATAAGGGATAAAAGCTGAAAGCATCTAAGCTTGAAACCCGACCTGAAAAGAGACTCCGTTGAGAGCACCGGTAAAAGACCGGTTTGATAGGCTCGGGATGTACGCGCGAAGGTAACGACGCGCTCAGTCCGTCGAGTACTAACGCTCAAATGCCGGATTTGCTGGATCCAGACGAAATCTCTGAGTGCACACCTGATAGCCTATAGGATCGGCAATTTTTATATCTGAACATGTCGATTGTACAGGGCCAACACGGCTGCCAAGGTGGCGGAGCGGCCACGCGGTTGACTGCAGATCAACTACACTCCGGTTCAAATCCGGACCTTGGCTTCCGATGGTGTCCGCAAGGAGACCATCGGGTGATAGCGGCCATAGCGACGGGGACACACCTGGACCCATTCCGAACCCAGAAGTTAAGCCCGTCCACGTAGTGTGCTGTACTGAGGTACGCGAGTCCCTGGGAACCACACCTCGCTGCTATCACTTTCCTTCTTATGAATTTTACATTTCAGAAAGCAATTCTCTGAGAAATTCGAATTCATCAGAAAACTTTGTCTTTATTTTAGTATTTCCCTCGAAAATTGAGATCGCGAATATCAAGGTCACATATGAAATCTCTGGAAAAACCACTGAAACACAACTGATCAATAAAAATTCGGAAAATCCATCTGTATCGACAGGAAACAGTAGAATAAGGAATAGTGGATTAGTGGCGGAGAACATCATTCATCTCCAACGGATATGAACGCTATTGAGGCATGGTCCCTGGTCAAACGGTTCGGCACCCTCACCGCGGTAAACGAGGTCAGCCTCTCGGTGCCGGAGGGAGAGATCTTCGGGTTCCTGGGCCCCAACGGGGCGGGGAAGACCACCACCATCCGGCTCCTCACCAATGTGCTCACCCCGGATGCTGGGATGGTGCAGATCCAGGGGATCGACATCTACCGCAATCCCCTGGAGGCGAAGATGCAGATGGGGGTGATCCCAGAGAGCAGCACCATCTATGCTGATCTCTCACCGGAACAGAACTTGCACCTGAGCGGGAAGCTCTACGGCCTCTCCCGATCCGTGCGGATCGAGCGGGTGGAGAAGATCCTCGAGCGGCTGAACCTCACCGAACACCGCCACCGGCCGACCCGCACCTTCTCCAAGGGGATGAAGCAGCGGGTGAGCATCGCCTGCGCCATCATACACCATCCCCGCGTCCTGTTCCTGGATGAGCCGACCAGCGGGCTGGACGTGCAGAGTCGCAGGTTGGTACTGGAGACCATCCGCCACATGCACGAACAGGGCAGCACCATCTTCCTCACGACCCACAACATCGATGAAGCCTCCGAGCTCTGCCAGCGGGTGGCCATCATCAACCACGGAAAGATCGTGGCGCAGGACAGTCCCGAAAATCTCCGTCTGCGCTACGCCCACACGCAGTCGGTAGAGGTCTCCTTCGACCGGGCGGTTGCCGAGGATTGGTTTACGGCAGAGAAGATCCTGCGGGCAGAACCCTGTGGGGACCGGTGGCGGCTCTATACCACGGATATGGACCGCGTGCTGAAGTATGTGGTCGAACGGGCGAACAAGGACGGATTGGCCATCGCTTCGCTTTCCACCTCCGGGCCAAGCCTGGAGGAGGCCTTTGTGCAGATCACGGAGTGTGAGAAATGAACTTTGGGCTTTTCCTGCGGGGCGTGGTGGTGGTGACAGGCAAAAACATGCGTCTCTATTACACCAAGCCGCCTGTATTGATGTTCGGGATCCTCTTCCCCCTCTTCATGTTCTTTGCCTTCTTCATCGGCCGCGACCTGGATCTGGCCGGCTTTTTTCCGGCCTTCCTGGCCATGATGCTCTTCTTCACCGCATCTTCTGTCAGCCCGATGATCACTCCCTGGGAGAAGTGGGAGAAGACCTACGAGCGCCTTCTTTCCTATCCGGTGATCCAGGACACCATCATCCTCGCGGACGTTCTCGCCAGTGCGGTCTTCGGGATCGGGGTTTCTGTGGCGATGTGGCTGGTGAGCGCCCTGATCGTGCCGGTGGCGATCGTTTCCGCGGGCTGGTTCGTCCTGGCCTTTTTCCTGGGCACCCTGTCCTGTGCCGCTCTGGGGACACTCATCTCGTCACCGGCCTCCAACAGCCCTCCCAATGTGATGATCATCTCCAATCTCATCCGCTTCCCCATGATCTTCATCTCCGGGATATTCACCCCGCTCTCCCTGCAGCAGGGTCCGGCGCTCACCCTTGCCTACATCTCCCCGCTCACCTACCTGGTCGACCTATTCAACGCCGCACTTTCCGGGTCCTCCATGATCTCGCCTCCTGTCGACTGCGGGGTATTGGTCCTTGTCACCGTCGTATTTATCCTTGCCTCCCGGGTGATCCACACGCGGAGCCTGATCAAGGGGCTATAGCGATCCCGTGCTGGTTGGAGAGTCTCAACCACAAGTGCAGACACCACTTTTATCTAAAATCTTCCGGCTTGGGAAAAGGGGATGGGGATCCGCAGAAAGAAAGAAACGGTGAGAATCGTGGATAGTCAGGTGAAAAGAGATGATAGATTTACTTTTTCCTTCTCTGTGCTTCCGATCCTTCCGCGCAGTAGAAGGTCATAGTCAGACCCATTCTGGATGTAACCGGACAGCCGGGGCAGAGACAGGATTTCTTTGTCACGGTACAGGCGCTCTTTCCAAGAGCACAGAACAGTCGCTCTTTCTTCTCCCTCATGCATGAGTTGTAAGTAGGGCAACCGGGACATATGCACATCCCTTTCAGCTGTTCGATCTGCTTTTTCTGATCGCTCTCGCTCATCTTCTGCAGTTTTTGCCATGCTTCTTCAAATTTGTCCATTGTATCACCTGTTTCTGATAGGTGCATTGAAGCGCTTCTTGCATATTATAATTCCGTTCAGAGACAGGGCCTTCAAAAAAATGCGGTAGACGGTGCCCGTAATGCATTTAGATCCGTCGCGACGGGAGATCCTCGCACAGCCAGTCGTTAAAGAAATATATCCAGGAAAATTCCTCCAGCCTTCACAGCTCGGGCTTCAGGATGATTCATAGACCGCCCGATCAGAAATCGGCCCAATATATTTCATCGAGAGGATCGGTGGAAAGGTATTTATGATCCAACCAATCAAGGGGGATGAAGGTGGAAACCCCTAGATACCACATGCTGTAGATCGGCGAAAAAGCATTGAGAACGGAAGAGTGTCCATACCCGCTGGTAGAAGGTTGAACGCACCCACGAGCCTCGGCAGATATCCCGAATAGAGGAATTGGATTCGGGGGATTGTTTTGGAATGATATGACATCAAAATTCTCGAGCGTGCCCACAGAGATCCAGCGGAATAAGGGGACCCGTATTAGCCTTCTCCAGGGAATGGAGGAAAATCTTGATCTTCGCACATTCCTGCGAATTCTGAGGATCGAGGGCCTGCTTCCCTTTACGGGCTGTGCCATCCTGCTCGGATTCGTGGTGACGTTGTGGGAGGTGGGATGGCAGGGGGCTGACTGGGGATTTTTTATCATTGCCACGGGCGCGGCCATCCTCATCCACGTCGATGCGCATCTCTGGAATGATATCATGGATCTGGAAGTGGACCGGAATGAGAAAAGCAAGGAGACCGGACGTG
>JBAIXL010000256.1:0-2365 GCA_037916685.1 Methanolinea tarda | reverse complement strand
GTCTTCATGCGTTCGAATCGCAAATTTTTCGACGATACAATCTACTACTGGAGGATCCGACATGAGAGAAACAATCACACCCACCTGCTTCTTGCTAGTACTTCCCAGAATTCAGTCAGAATCCCCGGATTTTCAGGATCTGATCTTCACAAGGAGGATTCTCTTCTCCTCTCCGAAAGCAACCTGAATAATAACCATCTGTATTTTGGATGCCCAGACATGTGAATAGGGTAAAACGAGCGATATGATCAACAAACCATATTTTCCGTTTCATCATTAGAGGTCTATTTCACCTCTACATAGTGTTCGAAACCGGGTTTCGCCCACAATAGGAGGGTCGAGCTCAGTACGACAGAGATGCATCCAGCTTCTTGATAGATAGTTGCAGTTATTGGCGAGAGTAGGGCCTGGACTCCGAGTAGAAGCCCTATAGCATTATACACCATGGACAGCCCGATATTGATCTTAATCCTCCCAATGACTTTCTTGGACATCCAGAGAAAGTCCACAAACTGCCAGAGATCATCCTTCATCAAGGTCACATCCGCGGTTTCGATCGCCACGTCGGTGCCCGAGGCCCCCATTGCAATCCCCACGTCCGCCTTCGCGAGGGCGGGAGCGTCGTTGATTCCATCTCCAATCATACCAACGAGCTGACCCTTTTCCTGAAGTTTTTCTACTACGTCGAGTTTCTGCTCAGGGAGGAGGTTCGCTTGGAATCCGTCAATTCCGATAGCGGTGCTGACCGCCTTTGCAACTGTTTCATTATCCCCAGTAAGCATGGTGATATTCTTCACACCCATTCCCTTCAGAGCTACGATCGCCTCTGTGGTTCCCGGGCGGATTTCATCTGCGATGGCGATTAAACCCGCGACAATATTGTCTTTTGCCACCAATATGACGGTTCTTCCCTTTTCCGTCTGCTCAGCAATGTATCTGAGGGGGATATCATCTAGGGGAATCCCTTTCGTTTCAAGGAACTCCCTTTTCCCGACTAGAAGGACATGTTCGCCTAATCGGGCGGTAACTCCCATGCCAGTTTCGCTCTTGAAATCATCGGGATCTGGGATGGAAACGTTCTGGGCACCGGCGGCGAAGAGGATCGCTCGTGCAAGCGGATGCTCAGAGAATTTCTCTCCGGACGCAGCGAGGAAGATCAGATCTTTCTCTTGGAAACCTGAAACAGGAATAATTTCGACGACCTTCGGCATACCAAGGGTAAACGTCCCGGTTTTATCCACAAGGAGCGTATCGAGTTTTCCCGTACGCTCGAGGAAGCTACCACCCTTGATCAAGATACCGCGTCGAGCCATATTGGAGATCCCCGCTGTGACTGCAGTTGGGGTGGCGATCGCAAAAGCACAGGGACATGCCACCAGCAGAATGGAAACAAAGACGAGGACTTTTCCCGAGAGGAAATATCCGATTGCTCCGATAACAAGGACCGTGGGAAGGAACCAGGTAGTAAACTGGTCGGCAATCCCTTGAATAGGTGCCCTCGTACCCTGCGCACCTTCCACGAGGTGAACGATCCTGGCGAGGGTCGTGTCTTCGCCGACCCGGGTAGTTCTGACCTCGAGATGGCCGGTCTCATTCATCGTCGCACTGAACACCTCATTTCCCACTACCTTATCGACGGGTATCGACTCCCCAGTGATGGGAGCCTGATTCACACTGCTTGCCCCGGTTACGACAATTCCATCAACCGGGATTCGTTCCCCGGGCCGTATGATGACGATATCTCCAAGCTGGACATCGGCAGCTGGTATGGTCTCCTCCTCCTTGCCCCGACGGACATTTGCCGTTTTTGGGGCGAAATTCAGGAGACTTCGGATATTTTTCTTCGTTTTATCAAGGGTATAGGACTCGAATGCCCCCACCACCGCCATTATAAATATAATTAGGGCTGCGGACAGGAACTGGCCAACCGCCATTGTGACGATCAGGGCAATGGTCACAAAAACATTGACCGTGATCTTCTTGTGATACATATCCCGGAATCCGGAAATAAAACGGGTGTACCCCCCAAAGAGGGTGGCCACGAGGGCAATCCCTCCGCCAACATAGGTGGGAACAACTTGGAAGAATGAAAGAGCCCAGCTTAGTACAATGAGTATACCCACGATCGCTGGGACGATCGCGAACACCAGGGCTTCCTGTAACCCCTCTGTTTCCTCTTGATCATTATCCATACAGTATGTCCTCTAGATTTAATGGAAAATTAAGTCGTTATATGAGGTGAAGGCAGACAATTGCCTTACCCTGTTCGTTACTTCGACTTTGTTTTTTTCTTATCCTTATCATCAGATGCATCAGGAGCTGGACCGCAAGCTGGACCGCATGTTTCACCTGCACCACAACAGCC
>JBAIXL010000255.1:0-12825 GCA_037916685.1 Methanolinea tarda | reverse complement strand
CGTCCTTTGTTCATCACATAGAGATATTCGGCCACTTCCGGTACCAGGGAGACGTCATGGGTGGAGAAGATCACCGTCATCCCGAATTTTGCGGTGAGATTGTTGATGATCTGGAGGAGGTCATGGACCCCCTGTGGATCCAGGCCGGCGGTCGGTTCATCCAGCACCAGGACTTCCGGTTCCATGGCGATGATCCCGGCAATCGCCACGCGTTTCTTCTCTCCACTACTCAAATGATGGGGTACGCGCCCGGCGAGGTCCTCGATTCCCACCAGGTGCATGGCCTCGTGGACCCGGTGATGGAGGGTATCTTCATCCAGTCCCAGATTGGTGGGTCCGAACGCCACGTCCTGCTCTACGGTTGGCGAGAAGATCTGGTCGTCGGCGTTCTGAAACACGATACCCACGAATTTCCGTACTTCCCGGATGTTCGCCCGGGTGATGGGCTCGCCACGAATCAGAACCGTTCCGGAAGAAGGAGTAAAAATCCCATTGAAGCACTTAAAGAGAGTGCTCTTACCTGCCCCGTTGGAACCGATCACCGCGATGCGTGCGTTCCGAGGAGCGATGAAATTGATATCATGCAGGGCAGTAACCTTGCCGGGATAGGTGAACGTCAAATTGCGGGTCTCGATCAGGTGCATAGAAGGCTCCTCCGGGGTTGGCCCGGAGAACGGTTATATCTGCTTATTTCTCTTTTGCGGTGAGGCGGGTTACTCCGTATCCGAGAAACAGGATACAGAGAACCCCGACCATGATGGCGATCACCTCGCCCCACGTATCCATCCCCGGTATCCGGTATTCCTGAAGAGGAGCACTCCAGGAGAAGTCGTTTCCGGAGCGTTCGGTGATCGATTGCTCCGCCACCTCTGCGGCATGGTCGTCGATAAGGGGGCTCTGCAGGTCCTTCGCCCCATAGATCCCGTAAAAGGCGCTTTCCAGCCCATCCGGGTAGGTGGAAGCCGCAAAGGGGGCCGCAACCGCGATGGCAAGGGCAAGAAGTATCCCTGTCGCGAGGATCGCTTCTTTTTTGCGGTTCACCAGCGAAGGCATGACCTGTTCAACGATATCCGGTCGAGCGGCGGTGATCAGAAGGAGAGCAAATGCCGTGGCTCCTCCCTCAATAATTCCGATCACCGCATGGTAGAGGCTCATGGTGATCAGTCCCACCGTGAGGGGAAAGGTTCCTGCAAGGGCAAGTTCGACCGCTGCGGCCACTGCGGGGATGAACAAAGAAACCCAGCCAGCAACCAGAGCGGCCCCGAACTGGTTCTTGAGCAGACCATTCAGGGAGCGGAAGGTATAGAATCCGAAAAATCCCCCCAGTACGCCCATATTGATGATATTCGCCCCCATGACGGTGATACCACCGTCCCCGAACAGAATTGCCTGGAGGAGGAGCACCAGGGTGAGGATGAACACTCCGGCGAAGGGAGATCCCAGCACGATCGCGGCCAGTGCCGCCCCTACCACATGTCCGCTGACGCCTCCTGGAACTATGGCGATGGGAAGGGCCATGTTCAGGGTCTGTATGGAAAAAATTCCCGCGGCGAGGACTGCGACGAGAGGAACTTTTTCTTCCCCCATCTCCCGCCGGGCCCAGCGGAGAGAGAGGATAATAAATACGACGGCGATGATCCAGTACAACACAGCCTGATTGAGGGGTAAAAACGCGTCCGGGATATGCATGCGATCATCCTTGTTACGAAATTAAAATTTTGTAATACTTTGTAGTATAAATAAATTATTATTTAAGAATAGTCCGGGGGGATCGAAGACCCGTCACCGGATCCCCGCATTCTGTCTAAATAGTATATACTTGAGATGCGGTCTCTTCCGCGTATGGTCGCTAGGGTATTACACCCTTGGGGGATACTGTTGATCGCCCTCCTGGGCTGCGGATGCGTCACCTCTCCCGTGAGTTCCGTGCAGAGCGGTCCGATGGATACCCCCGGGGGGTTGTCTCAGACTGAGCAGACGATCGTGACCGATGCGAACGTTCACCAGGCCTATGGATCGGTCTCCGGTACCCTTAAGGATGTCCGTCCTGGTACCGAGCTATCCCCTCTGGAAAGCAGCATCTATTTCCAGGATTACCCGTCCCGAGAGATCGTCTTCAATTTCGGACGCAACATCACGCTGAGATACGCACAGGTTACCGGGTTCATGAATGGGTATTTCTATGACAGTGCGGGTAACCTTATGGAGTCAGCCCCTATCCAGGCAGAAACCATTCTCTGGGCTAATCGCTTCAGTGGAGCGCCACAGATCGGAATACCTCTTCCCATCCAGAGAGATATTCCTCTTGAAGACGTGCGGGATCTATCGGTTTCCATCCGGTACACCAATCCCGATTTCCCCATCAGCCCGACCCGTAACTATGAGCTGGCCTATACCGCCTATGTCTCATGGACTGAATAAACATTTTTACTCACTCTCTTTGCGTCATAGGGTCATCCGTGATTCTATCGCCATAGCTCACGGAAACCCTTGCGCAACAGGATTCGGAGTGCGGGATAGAACGCGGGATTCTTTGCCAGCCGGAAGACCAGGTTCCGGGGCCGGTCCATATCCCCATAGGTCCGGATGGTATCCCGAAGGGATCGATCCTGCAGGATCGAGAGAAGTTGATCCACTTCCTCTATGGTGAGAGACCGCCTCAGCTGATACAGGCGGAATCCCAGCTGGATTTCGCGGCCGAAATCCTCTTTCCAGCGTCGTTCGTAGGCAGATAATGTGGGGTCGTCAAACCGGTCACATTCACAGCACCGCGATGCGACCTCTGCTGCGTGGAGGGCGGATCGCACTCCGGTGTACACGCCCCCCCCGGAGGTTGGCTTCACCATACCGGCTGCGTCCCCCACAAACAGGGTTCTTTTTCCATAGGTCTGCGGCATCACACCGAGAGGTAGAGCACCGCTGACCTGGTGAAGGACCGCATGCGGAAACGGGCCGAGGAACCTCTGGAACCGGTTCCATACGTCGGTCTCCCCGCACAGGCCGACGCGGACTCGATATCTTCCCAGTGGGATCCGCCATCCGAAAAATTCCGGGGATGCGTGGGGGTGGACCTCCACATAGTCCGGATCCATCTCCCAGCGGATATCGGCCTGGAGTCCGGTGAGCAGGACCGGTGCTCGGGGAAATCCCAGTATGCGGGCGATTCCGCTTCTCACCCCGTCGGCCGCGATGATGAGACGGGTGCGGACCTCCTCTCTTCCCCGCGTTCCCCGGGTGATCACACTGGATGCGGTGATCCCGCATACCGAGGTCTTCAGCCGCAGTTCCGCCCCCGCATCCAGGGCCGCTCCTGCCATCTCCCGGTCAAGAGCCCCCCGATCCACCACACAGGCTTTGGGCATTTCCGCATCGAGAGTATAGGTCTCTCCGGAAGAGGTCACGAACCGTGCCCCCCGGATCTCCTGCTGAATGCTTCTTCTTGAAACGGAGCATTCCCGCCAGGCCGCGATGCTGAGCAGGCCGGCACACTGTACCGGGTGGCCGATGGTCCCGTGTTCTTCGATGCAAAGGGTGGAGAGGCCCTGCTCAGCACATCTTCTCGCCGCGGCAGACCCGGCCGGTCCGGCCCCTACCACCACCACATCGTACATCTATTTAGCGATCTCCTCTCCAGATCATTTAGAAATGACAGAAGATAGAGAGTTCGCCTGGAAGCAGTGCCTGCTCGTCCGTACCGACGTGCGGATGAGCTGCGGAAAGATGTGTGCCCAGGCAGCCCATGCGGCCGTATCCGCATTTCAGAGGTCCGGAGAGGAGGCCCGGCGAAGCTGGCTTTTGGAAGGACAGAAAAAGGTGGTGCTCAAAGCGAAAGACGAGAGAATTCTGCACGAGATCCGAATGCTCGCGGAGGCACGGGGGATTCCGGCCGCCCTGATCCAGGATGCGGGCATGACCGAACTACCTCCCGGCACCGTCACCGCGCTGGGTCTCGGCCCCTCCCGGACCGAGGATCTGGATCGCCTCACCTCCAGTTTCCCTCTGCTATGAGAGAGAGCCCCTTTCCGCTGGAACGCGAACTGGGCATGGAGCTCTATACGACGGACACACCCGGCATCGGGGGGATACTGCGGAAACAGGCAGAGGATTTCGTCGTGGAGGAGATCCCGGTTTCCCTCTCAAACTCCGGGCCGTATCTGATCTGCCGGCTGACCAAAAAGAACTGGGAGCTCCAGAGGCTCGTAAAGGAGATCGCCCGATCGCTCGGGATCAGCCATCGACGAATCTCCTGGGCCGGCACCAAGGACAAGAAGGCTGTGACCACCCAGCTGATATCCCTGTTTAACGTGGAGGAAGAAGCTTTGAACGCCATCCACCTGAAGGATGTCACCCTGGAAGTGGTGGGAAGATCGTCGGAACCCCTGTCCCTGGGCATGCTAGAAGGAAACCGGTTCTCCCTGTGGATCCGTGATTGTGACCCGCAGGACCTCTGCACACGAGTGACCGCATGTGTGTCGGAGGCAGATATGGGAATCCTTAACTACTACGGTATTCAGCGGTTCGGGGCACGCAGACCGGTGACTCACCGCGTGGGAGCGTATATTCTCCGTGGAGACTGGGAGGGAGCCATCCGAACCTATGTGGGGAAGGCCTTCCCGGAAGAACCGCCGGAGACCCGACGCGCCCGGGAAGGGTATTTCGACCGTGGAGACGCCCGGGTCGCCTTGCGCGAGTTCCCCACCCATCTGTCCTATGAGCGTGCCCTTCTCCACGCGCTGGTGGAGGCACCGGGAAAGTATCGGGAGGCGCTGAAGATCCTCCCACCGAAGTTGCTCTCTATGTTCGTCAGTGCCTTCCAGTCCTTTCTGTTTAACGCGGCTCTCAGCGCCCGTGCCCGGGAGGGTTCCCTTCTCCATCCCCTGACCGGGGATATGCTCATTTTCTCTGACGAGAAGACGGATTATGTGACCTCCGCCCTTCTTCCTGCCGCACGAATCCAGGTGGAACGCGGGCGGGCCCATCCTGCCCTGTTTATCCCGGGCTCCCGCATCGAGGAATGGAAACAGGCCTCCCCCCGGGTCATCGAGCTGCTGGAAGGACAGGAACTGACACCCTCCCATTTCCGCGAGGCAGAGATCGTGGTCGGAACCGCCTTCCAGGGCTTTTCCCGGCCGATTCGGCTCTGCACCGCCATCAGTCCCCAGGTCGGGGAACAGGATGTGCATCTGAAGTTCTCTCTCGACCCGGGACAGTATGCGACCACCGTATGCCGGGAGTTTATGAAAAGCGATCCCCTGAGCCTCGTCTAGCGGAGGGCGGCCAGGGCACGGGCTCCCTCGATGGCTGCATGCAGGTTGCCCAGTTCATCCACCAGACCCAGGGATTGCGCTTCCTCGCCCCGGTACAGCAGGGCGCTCTCGACCGAAGACCGGGAGATATTGCGCTGCGTGGTGACATCGGTGAGGAACCGGTTGAAGCTCCGGTTGACCAGATCCTGTGCATACTGCTCTTCTTCGGGAGACAGCGTGCGGTACGGATAGGTCATATCCTTGCTCTCTCCGGACTTTACTACGGTCACCGAATATCCCTCCTGCTGCAGCCAGCTGCTGATGTCGGTGAAAACCCATATGGTTCCCAGACCACCGGTGATGGTGTCGGGATTGGCGTAGATGCGGTCCGCATAGGCACTGATGTAGTATGCAGCAGACGTGGCCATATCGCCCATGGAGACGACTACGGGTTTGCGGGCGCGGGCATACTGGATATCCTGGATGATTTCCTGGGCTGCCGCCGGGGTCCCGCCCCCGCTGTTCACCCTCAGCACAATCGCCTCTGCCAGTGGGTCGTCGGCGGCATCGATGATCTGCTGCCCGATATACTGACTTCCTCCCTCCCCGTTACCGGTATACAAATTTCCTTCGACAGGAATGACCACGATGTTGTGTTCCCTGGAATAGAGGGTATACAGGGCGATGGTACCCAGGATGATGATGCTCACCAGGACAAATGCGGCTACCGGTATCCATCGGCGCCTCTGTCTTCTCTTCTCCAGTCGGTCGATCTCTTCGTCCAGATAGCCCATCAGGTACCTTCCTGGTAGAGTACCCGGTACTCCGTGACGAGATTGGTTCCGCAGAGGTAAAAACGGGCAAGCTCCAGCCGGATCATATCCCGCTCATCTTCGATGTGCATCCCGCCAACAAGAGAGGGGGTATCGGATCCCCCCACGATGAACGGAAGATGGATGAGGCGGATCTCGTCCACCAGGCGGTCTCGGAGCATGTGCCAGTTCAGTGTGGGGCCTCCTTCGATCATCAGTTTCTTCACCCCGAAGTCCTTACGGAGGATCCGCATCAGCAGAGGGAGATCGATTCCTTCTTTGCCGACCCTCACCACCCGGGCCCCCCGTTCCTGCATCGCGGTCACGCGTTCCGCCGGGGCTCGTTCGCTGACCGCGATGAGGGTGGGAGCATCCGGCTTGAGAACATTGGAATCCAGCGGAAGGTCAGCCCGGCTGTTAGGAATTACCCGAAGAGGGCTTTTTCCGGGCACCTTCCGTACCGTGAGAAAGGAGTTGTCGATCTTTATCGTATTCGATCCGACCATGATGGCATCGTAATCAGCCCGGGTCTGATGGAGAAGCAATTCGGTTTCAGGAGCCATATACTTCATCAGGATCTTGCTGGAGGCCCCCTTGCGCAGGGTGAGTTTACCGTCCGCGGTGATCTCCGACATCATCAGGACATGGGGTCGTTCGCTTGGGTCGCTTCTCGCCATTCTTGAGAATATATTCAAGCAAGGGGTGAATAAGATTTGGGTAAAATAGGGGAACGTTGCCATCGCGGATGAGGCGCACAAGAAAGTCAGTGGATAGGACCGTAAACATCGAAAAGACCGTAATCGAACAGAATAGAAAGGTAATAGAACGAGCGGATACGAGCTTATTCTGATATGAATATTACCGCGCTGAGGCCTCGGTTCATTGCCTATCTCGAACCGGTGGCAGCAGTGTGTATCCGGCTGGGGCTCACCCCGAACCAGATCTCCCTCCTCTCGGTCATATTTGGTCTGGCCTGTGCCGCCTCATTCTTTGGTCGTCAGTTTCTCCTGGGAGCGGTTTTTTTGTTTATCTCCTCGATCCTGGATCTGGTCGACGGGAGTGTCGCCCGAAAGATGCATTCCCAGAGCCGATTCGGGGCGGTGGTGGACTGGGTGGCGGATAAATACGTGGACTGCTTTGCCCTCCTCGGGATTGGACTCTCCGGCCTTCCGGTGATCACCCGATTTGCCCCGCTCCCTCCGGTAGCAGACTGGGGGATGGCCGGGCTCGCCATCATCGGATCCATGCTGAATACGTTTATCAAACCCGTGGTCTATGCGGAGATCGGTTTTAAGGAACGAATCGGGGGAAAAATCGAAGATCCTCTGGAGGGCATCGGATTTTTCGGCCGACCGGAGACGATTCTCGTGCTCATCATCGGAGGGGTGCTGGGGTACATATGGATCTCCGTGATCCTGATTGCGGTCTGCACCAATCTCTCGGCCCTGCAGCGGATATTCTACCTGCACCGGACTCTGTAGAAAGAGATCCCTGCCTCCTTTCCGGGCATGGGCGGATTCACGGTGCCACACAGCCTTCCTTTTTTCCGGACCATCTCCTGGGCGATTCTGTGCGATGGGACTTCATCGGCCACGGAATGGGGAGTGGTTGAGAAAAGGATTTAACGGGGTGCCCGTTGCATCCACCGCAGAGCTCCGAGGACATCGTCCCGGTAGATGGTGTACAGATCATTGGCCCAGTCGCCGAGTGCCGGAATAATGATGAACAGCTCATAAGCGAGGCCGATAAGGACGAAAAGGGCCAGAATCTCTGAGATCACATTGTGTGCCCAGAAGAAACTCTCATAGCCGTATTCTCCATTGCTCGCGATCTCGGGAAGGAACGGGAACCACTGCTCGGTATACGCCGCGATGACAAAGGTGTTTCTCACCAGATTCAGGAAATAGATGACTGGGGCGATGAGCAGGAAGGCCGATACCTTCTGCCGGAACGTGGTGTGAACGCCCGCCGCCACCCCCAACATGATCGCGATGCTCTGGATGCCGGTGCAGCCAAGGATGATCTCGGTGCGAAATCCATTGCGGGTGACAATATTCCAGACCGGAAGGGTAACCGGAAGCTGGATGATATCCAGCATCCAGGCGACCTGGGCTACCACCACGCCGATCAGCCAGTCTCCCAGAGAGGGAATGAACTCAAAGGGGGCATAGATGAGGAACGCCAGAGCCGCCGCCCGTGAGAGCTGCATCAGCACCGGATCTTCTTTCAGGAGATGCCGCAGGGTGATGGCCAGGAAAGGAACCGAGAGCAGGGCGAGGGTCGGATACAGGAAGTTATTGACCGAGAAGTAATAGGGAAGCTCCATGAACAGCGCAACCACGATCGCCACCCATCCCCCGGCGGCAAAAAAAGGTGAATATCGGAAAGGGATGAGCGAGCCGATAAACCCGACACAGGCAAAAAAAATGAGGGCTTCCACCATCGTTACAATATGAATCACGCGAGAAAAAAAGGATTTTGGGATGTTGACAAGGGGTGGACCTTGCAATCAGGAGAGGATTAATCACCCTATCCAAACCATATCTGTACCCATGTTCTGCCCGAAGTGTAAAAGCATGCTGATCTCCTCAGGCGGGCAGATGAAGTGCCGCCGGTGCGGGTATATCAAACCTACGAGGGATGAAAAGATGCTGAGGAGAACCAGCCAGCCCTCAGAGCGCACCATTACTATCATCGAAGATCCGTCTATATCGACGCTCCCCACCATTGCGACGAAGTGCCCCAAATGCGAGCACAACTCGGCCTTCTGGTGGCTTCGGCAGTTGCGATCCGCAGATGAGAGTGAAGTACGGTTTTATCGCTGCTGCAAGTGTGGACACACCTGGCGCGAATATGATTAATATACGTCCTCACGTCTCGTACCATTTAATTTTCAGATAGTGAATACGAATTCCCCGACCGTGTATGTTCAAACCTTTTTTGAATCAAACGAGTTTGGCATCCTCCGGTACTGACTCTCTTATTTAGTACGGACGATCCCACGTAGTGCGGACGATTCTTAACCGCAGAGCCAGATGAAAAATGTCTTACCCGTTGCATCCTCTTTTGATGGGAAACCGGATCACATAAGGTTAATAAATAATCATGATTAATAATGACAAATTGATGACCACCAAGAAGGAAGCTACGGAAGTTTCGGAGATGGAGATCGCGGTTCACTGGAAGGAAGAGGAGTATTACCATCCGTCGATTAAGTTCATCGCCCAGGCAAATATGGCCGATGAGACCATCTATGACCGTTTCAGTCTAGACAAGGTGCCGGGCTGCTTCAAGGAATATGCAGACCTGCTGGACTGGTACGAGTACTGGCATACCCTCCTTGATACCAGCGATCCCCCCTGCTGGAAGTGGTTTGTCGGAGGGAAAATCAATGCGAGCTATAACTGCGTTGACCGGCATCTGGCAAAAAACCGGAATAAGACGGCCATTCATTTCGTTCCGGAACTAGAGAACGAAAAGACAGAACACATCACCTACCAGGAACTGTTCGTCCGTGTCAATGAACTTGCGGCACTGCTTCGCGACTTTGCGGGTCTGAAGGCTGGAGACAGAGTGACACTTCACCTGCCGATGACCGCTGAGCTTCCCATTACCATGCTCGCCTGTGCCCGACTGGGTATTATTCATTCTCAGGTATTTGGGGGATTTAGCGGCAAGGCTGCGGCGGATAGAATCGTTGATTCGGGAAGCAACGTGTTAATCACCATGGACGCCTACTACCGCGGCGGGTCACTCCTGGACCATAAGGAAAAAGCAGACATCGCCGTGGAAGAAGCCAAAAAGGATGGACATGTCGTTGACAAGGTGCTGATCTGGCAGCGGTATCCCGGAAAATATTCGTCCAGAATGGAGATGGTGGAAGGACGGGACTTTCTCATCAACGATCTCTTAAAGGACTTTTATGGAAAACGCGTGGATCCCGTTCCCATGCCGGCTGAAGCTCCTCTGTTCCTGATGTACACGAGCGGAACCACCGGGAAACCAAAAGGGTGTCAGCACAGCACCGGCGGATATCTTGCCTACGTCGCAGGCACCTCCAAGTATGTTCAGGACATCCACCCGGAAGATGTATACTGGTGCCTGGCGGATATCGGGTGGATCACCGGTCATTCGTACATCGTCTATGGGCCGCTTGCTCTGTGCGCATCGACAGTAATCTACGAAGGTGTTCCTACCTATCCCGATCCGGGTCGTTGCTGGAGAATCGCACAGGATCTGGGCGTCAACATCTTCCATACGTCTCCCACTGCCATTCGGTCCTTAAGAAAGCTTGGGCATGACGAACCCAAAAAATACGGGTACGAGTTCAAGCACATGACCTCCGTCGGTGAACCCATCGAACCGGAGATATGGAAATGGTTTTACCATGAAGTTGGAAAAGGTAAGGCCGTCATCGTTGATACCTGGTGGCAGACCGAAAATGGGGGATTTCTGTGCAGTACCTTGCCGGCATTGAAACCCATGAAACCCGGTAGCGCCGGTCCGGGCATGCCCGGCATACACCCCATCATATACGACGAAGATGGAAACGTGATTCCCCAGGGGGCAGGGAAAGCCGGCAACATCTGTATCCAGAATCCATGGCCCGGTTCGTTCCAGACGATATGGGGGGACCGCGACCGCTATGTCAGCACGTATTACGAGAAGTACTGTAAAGACAAGAATAGCAAGGACTGGAGGGACTGGCCGTACCTGGCGGGAGATGCTGCGGTCCAGTCCGATGATGGGTATTACCGCATCCTGGGCAGGATCGACGATGTCATCAATGTGTCCGGACACCGGCTCGGAGCCAAGGAACTTGAATCTGCGGCCCTGACCGTCCCCGAAGTGGCGGAGGCGGCCGTAGTTCCGGTTCATGATGAGATAAAAGGCAAGGTTCCGGACCTGTACGTCGTTCTAAAACCCGGTTTCAGTCCCAGTGAAGCGCTGGAAAAAAAGATCTCCAATACACTTGCGAAGGAGATAGGACCCATCGCCAAACCGAAAAAAGTCTGGATTGTGTCGGATATGCCCAAGACACGCTCTGGAAAGATCATGAGGCGTGTACTGGCAGCGATATCCAACAAGAAAGATGTGGGGGACGTAACCACCCTGGCAAACCCTGAGATCGTGGATGAGATTATTAAAATGGTCGCACCCCCCTACGACGCAAACTCCTGGTCGGCACCCTAGATCACAATTTTTTTTCATTCGCAGATCCTTCCTGGGATCACAGGAACTGAAATCCGTCGCTCATAGACATCTTATTGGAATTTCTTGAGTTCCTCGAATCGCGTGCAGACCCATTCCCGAGCGTAAATTTTATTTGCGAAGCGCAATGCTGGAGGTGTCATGACCGGTCTGGGACTGCTGAAGAAACCGGTGCTGAATAAAACAGCCTGGATTTTGTTTGCTTTCTCTCTATCCCTGGATGTCCTTACCACGCTGGTTCTGATCCATACCCTCGGCCTGGAGGCAGAGAAAAATGTATTCCTGCGTGAAATTCTCTCCCGAAATCCTTTTTACTATATACCGGTTGCGTGCACGTCGTACATCTCTCTTTTTGTCATCTCTCGCTACTTCAGGATGAAATCGCAGGGACACTCGACACCCGGACGGGATATTGCATATCTGATTTTTCTGGCCGTTCCCCTGTCGCTTGCATTTGTCGAATTTATCATCGCCTACCACAACCTGTACATTATCCTGGGAATATGGTGAAACACTCATTTTTAGAATCCGGATATAATTTTACAGACTGTTTTCCAGGATTGCATTAAAACAAAATCCTTAATAGGTGTCCCTTACGGAAATTACTTAGTTAAAGAGGTAGAACATGTGGTTTGAACTGCTCATTCTGGTGATTGGAGTTTTGTACGGATATTTTACTCCAGGAAAGGAAGATCGGTGGGGCCTGCTGAAAAAAGGAATCATCATCGGCATCGTGCTTGGAGTGATCATCGCAATTCTATCACTGTTCCTGGCGCCGTTTTTGGGAGGGCTGGCAATATTCATCGGCCTTGCCGGCGCTTTCGGGGTGTTTATCGAAGTGGTAATTTTGGTGATCATCTTTATCATCGGCACTTTCATTGGTGATTGGTTAGAAGGGATGAAGAAATAATCCCGTTTTTCCCCAGTCAATGTATGTCCCTCCATTCTTGGGATAACTATCCGCATAGTTTTTCGATAAGATACACAAAGGTAAGGTGTGGATTCCTTCACCCATGGCCTTCTCGCATTTTATCTGCTTTCTCTCACGGGGATCGGTCTTGAATTCCTGTTAGCGGGCGTGGTCGGGGCGATGTTTCCCGACATCGATATCCTGTTCCGGCGTATCTCCGATCGCCATCCAGGGTATTTCATTTTTACCCATGGGGGATTCACCCATAGCCTATTGGGTACTGTGGCAATTGCAGCCGGCCTCACGGCCCTCACGGCATTGCTGGCGTTGTCCGGATTTCCGGTTCCTGCTCCCGGCCCCATCCTGTTTGCCGTATTTCTGGCAGGGTCTCTGGTACACATAGGCCTGGATATTCTGGCATATCCCGGGATTCCGGTACTCTTTCCTTTCTCCACCAAGAAGCACACTCTGGGCATCTTCCCGGGTCCGAGTCTCTTCATTTTCGGGGTCACCGCCGTGTTCCTCGTTCTGGTTCTGCTCGGCATCCAGTCCCTGATGGCTCCTTACCTCTACCTTGCCATCGTTATCGGATACATCGCTTTCAGAATCATAATGAAAACAGCGATATCGATTACGCAGGATGGAA
>JBAIXL010000254.1:0-11789 GCA_037916685.1 Methanolinea tarda | reverse complement strand
GAGATTTTTCACGGGTGTCGTACAGGATCCGATTCACCTCAATCTGGATGAAGGGGATACCGGTATGCCAGTAGTGTGCGTTGGTGATAAATCCCCCCATGAATGGATCATTGATTCGCACCTCGTCCCGTGTGCCGAGCTCCGTACGGAAGGCCCGGACCAGGGCCTCCATCCACTCCGGCCTGCAGGTTGAGAGCCGACCTTTCTTTGCTCTCCCTCTCTCATCCCCGTTGTTTCCCAGACAGATCAGAGGCCTCTCTTTCCCCGCATCCTTCCCTCCGGAGGGTCCGACGGGCAGCATGCTGTGGCAGTCAAAGGCGATGCGAACCGATCCCTGTTGCAGCAGCCGGTCCACCTCGGCGTGATATGGAAAATAATCGCGGATCATGATCTGGTGAATCAGACGAATATCCGGAACGCATCCGGATCGATAGATCGGTTTGCCGTCAGAGGTGACCATCTTCACCGCACCATCCTGATGGCGGGGAGGGAGGGCATAGGGAGGACGGTTCAGATCTACCGCCATACGGGAAATGCCCGTGTCAATGAAAGCCTCCGTTCGGTTGTGAAAGTCGAATAACTGGCGGGTTTCTGGATCGCTATAATACCGGATATCTTCCGGCCCGAGAGCTATCCGGCCCTCCAGTTCAACAGGGATCTCCAGGCCACCATGAGGAATGGAGATGAGGAAGGGTTTTCGTGCCATTCAATTCGCATTATGCATGGATGAGAAGCGTGTTCAAGGTATGCCTGAAAAAACCAGACCCTGGATAGTATCGTTTCACGTAACTGTTCTGCCTGGTGAGAGTCCTACTCTTGATGGATCCCTCCGGTCCTGAGCCCATCGATTCGTCAGAATAGTATTATGGGGTATCTGGGCGATCCGATACCTATGTCTCCCCCGAAACCGGATCGGTTTGAGACCCGGCTGAGAATACAGCGTCTGCAGATGCAGTGGTTTAAAGACTGTCTTTCCCGTCACACTTCGCGATCTTTTCGGGAGATCAGAAACCGTCTATTAATCTCCCGGCACCCCAGGTAGTAAGTGATATACGGTAATTGCTGTATTCCATTTCTTGGGTCGTGCCGTCGACATATGCCCGAGAATTGTTCCGCATATTCTGTGTCGCTTGCGATCGTTTCGTCGTACGTTGGATGGTTAAATCCAAATCATATCTCAACCGTCAATTTCGCCCGGCCCGAATCCTCGCATGCCGGATCGGACCGTATCTGAATCGGAAGCTCTATTCCCGTACTGCACCCGCGCAACCTTTTGAGAAAGCGGAGAAGGTAGAGCGGATCCGGCTGTCGTGGCAATGTCTCTTTCGCTTGGAACTCCCATCCTCCA
The DNA here is from genome assembly GCA_037916685.1 of Methanolinea tarda. Classification (GTDB taxonomy): domain Archaea; phylum Halobacteriota; class Methanomicrobia; order Methanomicrobiales; family JACTUA01; genus JAJRCM01. The sequence continues at coordinate 10,441 of JBAIXL010000254.1, read as the reverse complement.
AGGATTGTGTGTTGAATTCTTCTCCCAGATCGTGTTTGCACCCCCAGGGAAAAGAATAGAGATCCACACAGTAGATTGACCGGGTGTTTAGGGAGACACAGGGAAATCGGCGGTTAGAGAATTCCCTTCGGGGGTTCATCCGACGGAGGAAGCTTCCGGTGGGGTTTGCGATAGGCCATACCCTGGAACACCGCCACCCCTTCACCCTCGCTCCCGGATACCACCACACGGTAGGTCGCGATGCGGTTTCCCGTGGTGCATTCTTTCGCCTCGGCCGTCAGGATGCCGCTCCTGGCAGATTTCATATACGAAATGACGGCATCGATGGCCACGGAGGGAATTCCATCTGCATTTCCTGCCAGCCCGAATGCGATGTCCGCAAGAGTAAAGATTATTCCCCCGTGTACGGTACCAAAGAGGTTCAGATGACGGGCCTCTATCGGCATTCGGATCTTCGCGTACCCTACCCCCAGGGCCAGCAGCTCGACTCCGAGATACTGGGCGACCGCGTCATGGCGAAAAAAGTCCTGCAGGTGTACAGGAACCGGGGAGGTCATTTGTATTGCCTTCGGGAATAGGAGAATTTATCCGTCTCTCCGCCATGTGCCACGATATACAGCCATTCATACAGGGATTTCAGGGTGCCAAACTGCCGGTACCGTCGCATGGAGAAACCGATTCGCATCTCTTTACACCAGCGGACGCGCCCAAATTGTTTCATCCGCAGGGCAATCTCCAGATCATCTCCCGCGTCGATACAGCGGTACATCCCGGCACGGATGAATGCGTCCTTGCGGAAAGCGGTGTTGCACCCCAGCGTGTAATACAGGATTCCGGTATGGTACCCTCCACTGGAGAGAAGGTTGATTGCTCCTAGGGAAAGGCGGTAATTTAATCCTTCTTCAATGGGATCCACCGGACCATATATCTGGACCACGTCAGAAGCCGAAAATCCCTGTCGAATAGTGGAAAGCCAGGTGGGTGGGCAGACACAATCGGCATCCGTGGTCGCGATCAGGGATCCCCGTGAGGCCAGGATTCCGTCGTTCCGTGCCCCCCCGACTTTCTTGCTCGTCTGGATCATCACCCGATCCGCATACGGTTCGGCTCGTTCGCGCGTCTGATCTTTGGAATTACCATCCACCACAATGATCTCGAATTCGTCCCGGGAGAGAGTCTGATGGGTAAGAGACCGGAGACACCGGACGATATTTTCTTCTTCGTTATACGTGGGAATTACGACTGAGATCACGAACCGACCAGCTCCTGGTACAATTGAACATGCCTGCGGGCGACGAGTTCGATGTCGAACTGAGCACTGAAATCCCGAGCGGCCATCGCTCGGTTCTTGAGGCGATCTTTGTTCATCACCAGTTCTGCAGCTTCATCGGTCGTGGAAAAATATAATCCTTCAGGACCGAATACCTCGGCGAATTCCGGAATGTTCCGGACCACACAGGGTAGGCCACTAGCGAGCGCTTCCAGGAGTACGATGGACATCCCTTCCGCGTACGAGGGCATGAAGAAGAGGTCCGCACCGCAGTATGCCTCACTGATGTCGGGGACGAATCCCGTGAACACTGTATTATCTCCGCACTGTTTCTCGGCAGAGTGGATCTTCCAGTACGACTTGGAAAGAGCTCCATAGGGAAATCCCCCCACCCAGATCCAGCGGACATCCGGACACCTGCGGGACACTTCGATAAAGTCAAAAATTCCTTTGCGGGGAGTTTGTTGCGCAACGGTAAGGGCAACCTGCTCATCATCCCCGATCCCGTATCTCTGCCGGAAACGGAGCCGTTTCTCGGGATCCGGACGGAAGGCGGAGCGGTCCACACCGTTCGGAATGCGTGTCGTAGGCACATCGGGAGCCATTTCTTGCACCTCTTTCTGGGTCCCCTCTGAGATGGTGATGATATGATCAAACGATTGGTAAATTCCGGGATAAAGAGAATTGATCAGCCCGGCCAGTGCGAGGTTCTGCCGGTTCAACCGGGGAGTGGAGTGGGCCGTGATCACGGTTATCCCACTGCTCCAGCGTTTATACCAGAGAGCAATGGGCCCAAACGAATGGTAGTGCACCAGATCAAAATCCTTTTCCTGTGAATTCCAGGAGACCTCAAGCTCCGGCATATGGTTCAATGCCCGAAAGAGCATCTTTGCGGCGGTGGTAGAGCCAATATATTTAAAGAGAAACAGGTCTTCCACGATGAAGTTTACCCGCATGGATGCTCCTGGACGTACTCCATGGCACTCCGGATACAGGCGTCCATGTTCAGGTACTCAAACTGGGCAAACCGGCCTACCAGCCCGATATGCTGAGCCTCGATAAAATCGCGGACCGCAGTCACGTTCTTCAGATAATCCAGATCATAGATGACGTACGCATACGGTTGACGCTCTACGTGGCTATAGACCACATCCTCAAGCTGGACGATGAGATTCATCTCAAGGAGGGAGGAGAGGACATGGTTCAGGATTTCTTCTTCGTCCATGGAGTCGATCTCATCGCCTTTTCGGAAGGTGATCTCTGCCAGGATGGAGGCATAACCCGGCGGAGCAGTTTCAGGGCTGTAGTGAGATGGAAACGAGATGCGGTTGAAATAGCCGGTCCGGGGATCCGGTATATATACCCAGGAATATGGCGGGACCTCACCTTTCACCCCGATACATACACAGTACAGGGAGTTATACCGGAGCCGGTCACATGCGTCCTGGACTTCAGGAGGCACCTTTTCCAGGGCCGCCACGAGCGTCTGGAGGGGAAGGGTGGAGATGACCCGGTCGACGATGACTTCTTCTGTTCCATTCCCGAGACCATAGCGTCCATTTTCGCAACGAAGCGAAGAGACCTCGAAATTGCAGTGGATGGAAGACTTTACGGGCTTGGCCAATGCCCGGATCAGAGCCTGAATTCCTCCTGTGCGAGGATAGGCAAACTGGATCTGATGGGTGTACCCCTCCGTCTCCATTCCGATGGCCGACTTGATCACATCTTCCACGGGTGGACGTGGGATCCTTCCCTCTACCCAGTGGCAGGACATTTCATGCACGGGATACTTCCAGATCTTTTCATTATAAGGAACCAGATAGAGTTCTGAAATTCCTTTTCCGAAGGTGCAATACATCCATTCCCGAAAATTGGCAGGGGGATCGAGTTCCCCCTTTTCTGCCGCGATTAAGGTGCGGATAAACTCATAAATGCAGAAAAAGCGATCATCCAGGTTCAGTTCATTCAGACCATTCTCAAAAGGGTATTTGATATACGTGCCCCGATGATAGATCTTGGTGTTTCTCCTTCGCATCTCCCGATTGCCTTCCAGCATTCGATGCATGAAGGAGAGGACCTCTGCATCCCGGCTGAAAATGATGTGAGATCCTCCGGTGTCAAAGGTAAATCCCTGTTCTGTACGGGATCGGCACAACCCCCCATATTCCGAGTCCTTCTCCAGAACTACCACCTCATATCCTTTTTCGCGGTAGAGGTGCGCAAGGGTGATTCCGGTAAGGCCTGCACCCAGAATGCCGATCTTCACGGATCATACTATGGTATGATACGCTTATATCATGTTCGATATAAAACATTTTCAAATATAGTATAATTGATAATCACCTTAATGTTCTTCTTGAGGGAATAGAAACATCTAAATAGATTATAGAATTATCAAATTAATAATCATGATAAAAATTCGCCAGCTTTGCACCCATATCGTGGATCTTATCGGAGAAGAGACTCTGTGCCGTGAACTGGAAGGTATCCTGCGGAAACATAATGGCATCAACCGAAGGATCCGTCGACCCGGGAGGGTCGACCTCTGTGCGATGGATCTTAAGACACATCTGGCAAAAGAATCGTGTCCTGTCCCGATTGCTGCTCGTATCGTTGAACAGTACCATCTGAGTCCCGCCTCCACCTACCGGGTGGTGAAGATACTCCGCAAGCAGGGATTTGAACTCCGTGCTGCAGACATTCTCCGTGAACAGAAACGTATGAGATCCGGTGTTTACTAAAGCCCGACGAATACCGGGCAGGCACCATTTTTCTCTCAAGATAGGAATATCTAAAAAATTGGTACTGATCGAGATTTAAGTCGCCGGTGAACGATGATTTTTTTTGCTTTCTGGAAGAACGGATCCGAACCGTGAGTAGTAGAGATCCTTCTCAATGATGTTGGACACGGGACCAACGGTGATACCTCAACCGATTTACGTCTGATTCTGAAAAAAAATTGATTCTCCTCAGTGTGAATCACTGACCGCATCGGTCTCAGGGGTATCCCGAGGTAAACTATACAAACTTTGGTAGGCCCGAAAATTGGGGGAGGTTTTTTTTGAGATCAGAAATTTTGTTCTGTTTCTTATCTTTCGCTTTTGACGGTTTTCGTCCCGCGGAGGAGAGCAATTTTACCGGTCCTCACCATCTCCTTCACTCCGTACTGGTTGAGGAGATTCTCCAGGGCACTGATCTTCTCCGTATCTCCGGTGACCTGTAGAATGACCGTCTTTGCCCCGACATCGATGATCTGTGCGCGAAAAATATTGGCCAGCTGCATCACTTCCGCACGGCTCGTTCCGGGTTCCGCACTGACTTTGATCAGGGCGAGTTCCCTTTCCACAGTCTCATTTTCGGTGATATCGGAGACCTTAATGACATCGATCAGCTTGTTCAGCTGCTTCATCACCTGCTCGATCTGGGCATCATCTCCTATCACCACGATCGTCATACGGCTCATGGTCGGTTCTTCGCAGGTTCCGACCGCAAGGCTTTCGATATTAAAACCGCGACGACTGAAAAGGCCTGCCACCCGCGAGAGCACTCCTGCCCGGTTTTCCACGAGCACGGTAAGGGTATGAGGCTTCATCGGGCCAGACCTCCCGTCATCGCACCCTTTTTGGGAGACGAGTGTGGAGACGATTCCTCCCGTTTATGAACGTGACCACCGATCATCTCGTTGATCGCGGCCCCGGCCGGGACCATGGGGAATACGTTCTCCTCCCGTTCGATTCGGAAATCAAGGACGAAGGGTCCTTCGGTCTCTATCGCTGTCCGGAGCGCCGGAAGCACCTCATCACAAGTCTCCACCTTCATGCCATCGATCCCGTAGGCCTGGGCGATCTTTACGAATTCCAAGGGTGGAAGCTCCGTGAAGGAATATCTACGGTCGTAAAACAGCTCCTGCCACTGGCGGACCATACCGAGATACATGTTATTCAGAATCGCCACCTTCACCGGCACACGATACTGTGCGACCGTGCCCAATTCCTGGATGTTCATCTGGAAGGATCCATCTCCCGATATGTCGAACACCGTTTCCTCCGGCCGGGCAAAATGCGCACCCATCGCCGCAGGAAATCCATATCCCATGGTCCCAAGCCCTCCGGAGGTAAGCCAGTTACGCGGATGGCGGAAACAGAAGTACTGTGCGGTCCACATCTGGTTCTGGCCGACCTCGCTGACGATGATGCCATTCCCGTCAAGAAGACGGGAGAGCTGCTGGATCACGAACTGGGGACGCAGGCAGCCATCGGATTCATATCGCAGGGGATGTTTTCCCTTCCAGGTATTGATTTTGTCCAGCCAGAGTCCGGTGGAGGGTTTCCGTTTTAATCCGGTGATGATGGCCCGCAGTACCATCTTTGCGTTGCCCACAATGGGCACATCGACTTTTTTGTTCTTCCCAATCTCCGCCGGATCCACGTCCACGTGAATCACTGCGGCATGGGGTGCAAATGTCTGTACCTTTCCGGTGACCCGATCGTCGAATCGCACCCCAATGGCGATCAGAAGGTCGCTCTCGGTGACGGCATAATTTGCATATTCCGTGCCATGCATACCCAGCATTCCGAGATTGAGCGGGTGATCGCAGGGAATACTCCCCAGCCCCATAAGAGTAGTGGTCACCGGGATGCCGGCCAGTTCCGCCAGTTCCACCAGCTCCGGGGAAGCCTCGGCGGAGATGATCCCTCCACCCGCATAGATCACGGGACGTTCCGCTTCCTCGATTAACTGGACCGCCTTATTGATCTGGCGGGCATGTCCTTTCAGAGTGGGCTGGTATCCCCGAAGTTTTACCTCCTCGGGGAAGGCACCCCGCTCATCGATCATGGCCGTGCACACATCCTTGGGCAGATCGACCAGTACCGGCCCGGGTCGTCCCGTCCGTGCGATGTAGAATGCCTCCATGACGGTCTTCCCGATGTCGCGGGTGTGCTTCACCAGATAGTTGTGTTTCGTGATGGGCATGGTGATACCGGTGATATCCGATTCCTGGAAGGCATCGTTACCCAGAAGAGTAGTCGGAACCTGCCCGGTGAACGCGACCAGCGGTACAGAATCCATGTATGCGGTGGCGATACCGGTTACCAGATTACAGGCCCCCGGGCCGGAAGTAGCCAGACATACCCCCGTTCGGCCGCTAGCCCTTGCGTACCCATCCGCGGCATGGGCAGCCGCCTGTTCATGTCTCACCAGGATATGCTGCAGTGATGAATCATACAGTTCATCATAGATCGGAAGGACCGAACCGCCCGGATAGCCAAAAATGGTCTTGACTCCCTCACGCTGCAGTCCTTCAAGTAGGATCTTCGCTCCGGTCTTCATTCTTCTTCCCTCAGCAACCGGTTCATGCCGGCGATCACGGCCTCGACGCTGGCCATGATGATGTCTGTGCGGGCTCCTCTCGATGTAATTATCTCCCCGTCTTTACTTAATTTTACCGTTACATCGACCAATGCGTCCGTTCCACCCGTAATAGCGTCCACGTGGTATTCCTCAAGCCGGATGTCCGCCACATCCGCTACGGATTTCCGGAGCGCCTCCAACGCCGCATCCACCGGGCCGGTCCCGGTAGAAGCTCCGGTGATCTCCTGGCCCTTCACCCGGAGAGTCACGGAGGCGGTGGGAGTGACATTGCTCCCGCTGACCACGGTGAACTGGTTCAGAGATAGTACCGGCTTGCATTCCAGGTTCTGAACGGCCTCCGCGATGGCCAACAGGTCGGCATCGGTGACCCGCTTCCCTTCATCCCCGATCTCCTTGATCCGCTTCACGATTTCTTTGAGCTGAGGATCGGAGGGGTGATATTCCCGTTCTGCCAGGGCAGCGGCAATGGACGCACTGCCAGAGTGCTTACCGAGCATGATACGCCGTTTTCTTCCCACCAGCTCGGGTTTGACAGGCTCGTAGGTGCTGGCGTCGCGCAGAACCCCATGGGCGTGCACACCGCTTTCGTGGGTAAACGCCATCTCGCCGACGATCGCCTTGTTGGTGGGAAGTGCGACTCCGGTGAGTCTGGACACCAGGGTGGAGAGGGAATAGATATCTTCGGTATGGATACCGGTCTCGATTCCGTAGAGCACCTGCAGGTTGATCACCAGCTCTTCGAAGGGAGTATTGCCGGCCCGTTCCCCCAGGCCATTGACCGTGGCATGTGCACAGGTGGCGCCTGCAAACAGAGCGGCTATCGTGTTCGCCAGAGCAAACCCGAAGTCATCGTGGCAGTGAATGCTCAGGGGAGCAAACCGGAGCGGAGGGATGATCTCTCGTGTACGTTCTGGAGTGAGGAATCCCACCGTGTCACAGAAGCAGAGACGGTCCGCCCCTGCCTCCACACCGGAGGAAAAGATTTGCTGCACGTAGGTCTGATCGGCCCGCGATGCATCCTCTCCGGATAGCTCGACCAGGAGTCCCCGGCTCTTCGCGTATTCTACGGCTTCTGTGGCCATCCGGGCGACGTCCTCCCGTGTTTTTCGCAGTTTCTTCTCGATATGCAGATCGCTGACCGGAACGACAAGGTGGACTGAATCAGCCCCGTAATCAGCGGCATAGTCGATATCCTGGCGGACCGCCCGCACATAGGTGCAGATCTCCGCCGATAGTCCCGCATCGGCCACGAGCCGTATAGACTGGCGTTCCCCCTCAGAGGCAGCCGCCGATCCCACTTCAACGACATGGACACCGATGTCCGATAATCTGGTGGCGATCTTCAGTTTCTGGTCCGGGGAGAGAGACACACCGGGTGTCTGTTCACCATCCCGGAGGGTGGTGTCAAAAAAGCGAATCCGTTCAACTAATAAAACGATCACTCATAGTGGTTTACACCACATACTCATTGATTCCGTCTCTATAAATAGATTTAGAGAAAAAGAACTCCAGGGTTCACTGGAATGTGGCTATTACCCGAGGGGAACCGCTCCGAATATCCGCGAGTGCGGATTCATCCGCCCGGCAGACGGAAACTGGTAAGGCCTTCTGCATATGCCCCGACGATGACTCCCAGAGCCACATATATCAGTAACACAATGAAGATAAACAGAGCGAGGTTACCCCGATGGGTGGGTATATCCGGTATCGCACCTGCGTTCATGCGGGAAGAGGTCACCGCGGCATCGTACATTCCATACGCCCATACCACCACTCCGGGAAGGATGAAAATAAACACGCCCACGATGGTTGCGATCAAAAATGCGATTCCCTTACGAATCTGTCCATTGTAGGCCTGTCCGGCACCAAAGAAAAATAACGAGAGCAACCCCGCCACGAAGGGCTTCTTTTTCGGATGCTGTGGCGAGACCTCCACCCGGTAGCCACAGGAGGGACATATATCTTCTTCATAGGGATATGTCCGCCCGCATTGGGGGCAGGTAGTATCAGCCATATGTTGAATACGAACGGATAACCGTTATAAATAATTTTTGCCCCTTTGGTGAGAAAAAGAGGCAGGATGGTTCGTAATGGAATTTTTCCTCGGATACTCTACAAGGAGATTGTGTACGTCATTCGAGAGAACTTAAAAAAAAGTATCAGGAGGGTGCCGACACACTGTCATATATCTGCGTGATATATCGGTACCCAAAGAGGGAATAGGCGGGGATGAGTATGAGATTGATCAGCCATCCGATCACGGGTATCAGGGCGATGATCACTTCGACCACTCCGATGACGACCACCAGGATCAGCAGGGCGATGAAGTAATTGCCCCATCCTATCTTACCGATGTGATCAAGAATCACCTGGAAATTAAATGCCTCCCCGATTTGATCGGTGCGGGATAACCGTACAGACGCGATCGTAGACACCAGGCCGATGAGGATACCCACAATGATGAGAGCGATGACACCGGCGATGAAGGTACCGATCGCGGTGAAGATCGCTCCCGGTTCGCTGGTGATGAAGGGAAAGACCGATGCGATGATCAGGATTATCAGAAGGATGATGATCGGGATTGCGTAGATAATCCCGACCACAAACAGTTTGAGCCCGTCGATGAACAGCTTCCCCCAGTTTTCCAGCGGTGGAGCAGGTTTCTTTCCCCGCATCACTTCCATATCATATCCGAGAAGCAGCGGAAAGATGATGGCACTGATGATCAACAAAATCCATTTCTCCCATTTACCCCAGAGAGCTTCCTGCGTATATTCATACGATTCGGTGAGCATTTGTCCAAAATCCATCAAATCACTCATAAAATGGTGATTTTTCATTTTATAAAAAATTTTTGATGAAAATCTGGCTGAAATAGGTGTTGTTTAAAAAAATGGGCTCAATGTCTGAAGTACCGGATACCGGTGAACACCATGGCCATCCCTAAGCGGTCGGCAGCGCCGATGACCTCCTCATCACGGATGGACCCGCCCGGCTGCACCAGGGCGGTCGCTCCGGCGCTCGCGGCCGCTTCCAGCGTGTCCGGGAAGGGTAGGAACCCGTCCGAGGCAACCACCGTTCCTTTCAGGGATTCGCGGGCTTTCATAATAGCGATCCGGGCAGAATCGACCCGGCTGGTCTGACCTGCCCCGATGCCCAGAGTCTTCTGGTCGCTGGAAAATACAATGGCATTCGAACGGACATATTTACACACTTTCCAGGCAAATTCCAGGGACCTTACCTCCATCTGATCCGGGGAGCGACGTGACACCACCTTCCAGGTTTCCCGATACGGAGGAACGGTCTGAACCAGAATTCCCCCATCGATGCTCCGCAATTCCATATCTTCGACGGCAGGGGGCTGGAGCAACACCCGCACGTTCTCTTTTCTGGCGAGGATGTGCAACGCCTCCCGGGTAAACTTCGGAGCGATGACCACTTCGACAAAGGTGAGGGAGAGTTCCCGTGCGGTTTCTTCATCCACTTCCCGGTTGAATGCCACGATCGAGCCGTAGGCCGATATGGGATCCACATCCCGAGCCGCAATATAACTCTCCAGGGGGGAATCCCCGACAGAAACACCACAGGGGTTGTTATGCTTCACGATGACCGTGCAACAATCCGAAAATTCACGCAGGAGACCCGCCGCGGCGTGGACATCGAGATAGTTATTATAGGACATCATTTTTCCCTGAAGGGTAGAGGCACCGGCGATACCCTTCTCCCCGAACACCATGGCTTTCTGATGAGGGTTTTCCCCGTACCGAAGAGACCTCCCATTGCCAAACTGAAGAGTTA
>JBAIXL010000253.1:0-2518 GCA_037916685.1 Methanolinea tarda | reverse complement strand
TGAGCATCCATATCACGACCCAGCTTTCTCAGCGTGAGGGCCTTGTTAAACAGGGTTTCACTGTTATCGGGATCGAGAGCGAGGGAGGTTTCATAGCATGCCAGAGCTTCCTCGCATCTTCCCTCACTATCGAGGCAGTTGCCTTTTATCTGCCACGCCATTGCGTGTTCGGAATCCATACGCAGGACTTGTTCAAGATATTCGAGTGCCGAGTTGGTGTCTCCCCCGTTCGCCGCTTCCGTCGCCATATGATACAGGTATTGGACTTCCTGTTTCAGACCGATTTCGTACATGATTCTTCCCCAGTTACCAGAACCGATACTACAACTTCTGGCGATCCTACCCTCTCCATTGGGGACACATAAAAATTTGCCATCCACCGATGTGATCCGACCCTGCACAGCGTGCAGGGGTAGCATCGTTGCATGGCGTACCGGCAAGGCAGGACGGGTGTAAGAAACCACGCGTCGGAGACTTGCCAGGCCGTTTCAGAGGGGTAACGAGATGAACATCTCCCCTGCTTCGGCTAGGATGGCGAATAGCGGGGACCAGAGAAGCAGCTGGGAGATCACCTGTTTGGTTTTGTCTCTGCCGGTCTTATCAATCCGTCCCGCTCCGACTATATCCTCCTGCAGCGGGGTTAAGGAAGGGATCGTTTCCTGAATGAAAAACCCGGAAATGGTATCTTCTGCCCATATCAGGGATACCGAGATGGGAACTTTTGTCGCATCGGCGGAAGAATTGAAGGAACATTCGAGGTCAATGGTCTCCTCGCTCCGGTCCACGAGCAACTGGAGGACCGTCTGTCGGGACACCGGATCCATCATCTGGAAAATATTCAAACCAAGAATATCATTTTTATCCCCAATCCCAAGCCGGGATGCCATGGCATCGCTCACATACTTGATATTTCCGTGATAGTCCGGGATGATGAGTTTCAGCGGGAGGGTATCGAAGCCTCTTTCCAGTAACCTGCGTGTCGAGAACGAATCCTGTTGCTTTTCCAGCTCTCCCAGCAGTCTCGTATTTTCCTCCAGGAGAATCTTTGTTTTAGCCTCCATCTCTTTCTCCAGAAGATCCCGGGTATTCTTAAGAGATGCTTCCGCGGTTTTGTATGACGAGATGTCCCGGATGGTTTCGATCCCCCCGATAAAATATCCCTCGTGATCATACAGCGGAGAGGCTTTGATCCAGATGTAGGCGTTCCGCTTCGGGAGATAGAGCTCGGCAGAGATGGAATCGCTGGTGCGCTTGACCCCCGAATATATGGACGGCAATTCCTCATTGGGCCGGTTCAGGAAATCGATCAGCAGGGGACGGTAGGAGCCGAACAGGGATTGGATCTGGTGAACCGTATTCTTCCCGAGGATATCCGGCTTCTTGATTCCGGTAAAATCCTCAAGGGCCTTGTTCCATCCCAGGATGTTTTTGTTTCGATCGACGATAAACGTCGGATCTGGAAGAAACTCGATGATCTCGTGGAGCTTCTCCTGTTTGATTCGGAGTTCCTCGCGGAGTTTATTCATGTCCGTGATATCTTTGGAGATGGTGGCGATGGCGACAATGGAGCCCGTGTCATCCCGAATGGGAGAGACGGTGACCATGACATCAATAATTTCCCCGCTTTTTTTCCTCCTTTTGGTCTCGTAATTCGAGATCGACTCACCCCTTTTTATTCGTTCAAAGATGTAGGGCATGTCTTTTTTGGACCCATCGGGTACGATCACCTCGATGTTCTGCCCGACCATCTCTTCCGCGGTGTATCCGTAGATCGCCTCTGCGGAACGATTCCAGCTGATAATTTTGCCGGTCAGATCCTTACCGATGATGGCATCGTGGGATGACTCGATGATCGCCGCCAGGAATGACTTCACCTTGTCCGACAGTTTGGATTCGGTGACGTTCTCCAGAATGGCGGTGACCCCCTGACTGCCATCGTCAAATACGGTAGGGATAATCTTGGTCCGGAAGTAATACTGGGTTCCATTCTGTGTGGTCGATACTTCCCGTACGACCTCTCTCTGCTCCGTTTTGCTGTCCAGCAAGGGTTGAAACGGTAAATCTTTGAGGAACGACAACGCAGGATGCGTGAGACTTGCTCCGAGCAAGATACTTTTTTCCACCCCCAGAAATTTCAAAAAATTATCATTGATCTGCAGGATCTGGAGGTTGTTGTCCAGAATGAGAATGAAATCCGAGGAGAAGCTGAGCATGGCGGAGATGGGGACTCTTGTGGACAGGAAAAAGGCCTTCGCCACACCGTACATCTTCATTTCTACCTGACCGGAAATGAGTAAAATATCAAGATATTTTGAGACAGAGATTCTGCTTAATTTCAATCTCTGGGAGATTTCGGTGATGGTCAGACCCTTGGGATTAAACTTCAGTAACGTTTTAATCCTGGTGATCTTTTCCCGATCGAAAACCCCGTTTTCACCCATGATAACTAAAGCTCATTACACTATGGTATAATAGATTTGGTATACACCAATGCCCTGCAGGTGTGCACGGCATGAAG
>JBAIXL010000252.1:0-4863 GCA_037916685.1 Methanolinea tarda | reverse complement strand
CGTGGATGACCAGACCATCAAACAGGGACTCTGTACGGATATCTATTTTCTGCGCAGCGAAGAGATTCTCCGGAAAGAGGGGCTGAATCCCCTGGTCACCCTCGAAGTGACCACCACCTCGCTTCCGAGGGGCTGGGGAATCTTCTGCGGTCTGGATGACGTGATCAGCCTTCTGGAGGGACTTCCCTTCGACCTGCACTCTGTCCCGGAGGGGAGCCTCCTGTACCCGAACGAACCCGTGGTGCGGATCACCGGCCGATACGCAGACTTCGCACGATATGAGACTGCGGTGCTGGGGTTTCTCTGTCACCCCTCCGGGGTGGCGACGGCGACGGCCCGCATCGTGCGGGCGGCAGAGGACACTCCGGTGTACTCCTTTGGTTCCCGCCGGCAGCACCCGGCCATCGCCGCGATGATCGAGCGTTCGGCCTGGATCGGGGGGGTCGCCGGGGTCAGCAATGTTACGGCGCCAAGGGGAATTCCTGTGGTGGGCACGATGACCCACGCGTTTATCATCTGCCATTCCTCGGTGGAAAGGGCGTTCCGGGCGTTCGACCGTCTGGCTCCCGCCGGTGTTTCTCGCATTATGCTCTGCGACACCCACTGCGATGAGAAACGGGAATCGCTTCTCGCGGCGGAGATCGGGGCGACCGCAGTCCGGCTCGACACGCCCGGTTCGAGACGGGGTGACATGCGGGCGATCATCCAGGAAGTCCGCTGGGAACTGGACGCGGCGGGATATGAGTCTGTGGAGATCTTTTTATCCGGGGGACTTTCTGAAGAAGACGTGGCCCGATATCATGATGTCGTTGATGCGTTTGGGGTGGGCGGGGCCATCGCCAACGCCCAGGTAATCGATTTCGCCCTGGACATCGTGGAGATCCAGGGAAGGCCTTACGCGAAACGGGGCAAGCGGAGCGGGGTCAAACAGGTATACGCCCTGTCTCCCCTGCAGCATCAGGTGCTCCCGGTGGACGTCGCGGCACCGGAAGGAGGAGTGCCGCTGCTCCGTCCCTACCTCGAGCAGGGAACCGTGGTCGACCGTCCTGTGATGATGGAGGCACGGGAGCGGGTACAGGATATCCTTATGTACCTGAAGAACCGGACAGAGCGGTGAAATTCCATGGCATTTACCATCGATATCTGGACTGTCCTGGTGGTACTGGTCATTATCCTTTTTCTTGTCCCCATCCTCCAGCAGAGAGCCATACAGAAGAAGAGACTTCAGGTCATGAGGAGCCTGGAACTGAAGCGGAGTTCGCGGGTGATCTCTCTTATCCATCGCCAGGAGACCATGTCTTTCCTGGGGATACCCATTGTCCGTTATATCGATATCAATGATTCCGAGGAGATCCTGCGGGCGATCCGTTTGACCCCGGAAAAGATGCCGATCGATTTTATTGTCCACACGCCGGGTGGACTGGTCCTCTCCTCAGAGCAGATCGCCATGGCCCTCCGGCGTCACAGCGGTCCGGTCACGGTCTTTGTTCCCCACTATGCAATGTCCGGAGGAACTCTTCTCTGTCTCGCTGCCCACGAGGTGATCATGGACGAAAACGCGGTCCTGGGTCCCGTGGATCCCCAGCTGGGGGAGTACCCGGCATCCTCCATCCTGCGGGTTATCCAGCAGAAATCTCCGGCCGATATCGATGACAAGACCTTCATACTTTCCGATATCGCGGAAAAAGCGCAATCCCAGATGAGAGAGTTTATCCTGCGTCTTCTGAAGGGCACCATGGACGCATCCCAGGCCGAACGAATCGCGCTGATGCTCACCGAGGGGCGTTGGACCCATGACTATCCCATTACCTTCGATCAGGCCCGGGAGATGGGTCTCCCGGTCTCCACGACCGTTCCCCGCGAGATCTACCAGCTGATGGATCTCTTCCCCCAGACGATGCAGCGCCGTCCCTCCGTGGAATATATCCCTGTCCCGTATCAGAAAGAAGGAGAGAGGGGCGGGAGGAAGCGGTAATTCTGCCGTGAATCTCTGGGATACGATCGAGCGAATAAAAACAATTCTTTTATCGTAGCACAGTGAATGATACTAGGCAACCAGGGCTGGTAGATCAGTGGTAGATCGCTTCCTTGGCATGGAAGAGGCCGCGGGTTCAATTCCCGCCCAGTCCACTGCATTCTTTTTTTCAAACCGGACGCAATACGATGAACATACCGAGACCCTCCATCCGACGGATCTCTATTACGGTGGCTGGATACTTTCCTACCGGACTCGGGAATGTACCCTTCATCGGATCGGGGGTTTTGCGTGATGCCCCCTTAGCACCGCCTGGATTTCCGCCACCGCACGTTCCCCTTTCGGCGTATCTTCGAGTACATAGAAGATCAGCCCGGCAAGCAGAACCCCAAATCCCAGCGCGATGACCCGGGGGTCGATGGTGAAGATCATCACAATGGTCGTGATGCCACCCAGCACAGGAATCAGCAGGCCCAGCGGTAATCGGAAGTAGGTCTTTTCGGGAGGTACCCGCTCTTCACGACGAACCAGATAGATGGCGGATAGGTTCACGAGTGCCATCGTGACGAGCGTGGTGACGTTGGTGAGATTCACCACCAGGTTGAGATCGCCTAACAGGATCAGGATGAGGCCGATGGCAGCACCGAGGAAGATGGAATTGGTGGGCTGTCCGCGGTTCAACCGGGCAAACCGGCCGGGTACCTGCTTTTCACTGGCCATCCGCATGATCACGCGTGAGGCGCCAATAAAATTGGCATTGGCGGAGGAAAGCGTGGAAAAAACGGCTCCCAGCGCAACGATGGCGCCACCGATTGCCCCGAACAGAACCACCGCCGCCTGGAATACGCTCTCGCTTCCATACGAGGGCAGATGCGCAGCCAGCAGGGCAAGCACCACACCCGCGTAGATGGCTGCCACGATTCCGATGGAAATCATGGTTGCCATGGGCACCTTCCGGCTGGACTCTTTCACCTCTCCCCCCATCATGGACACCACCTGGAACCCGATGTAGGCGAAGAAGACCATGGTGGTACCCTGAATCGCGCCTCCGTATCCCTGGGCGAAGAACGGCTGCAGATCCTGTGCCTGCAGGTAGAATAGTCCGATCAGGATCAGCCCAATCAGGATCGCGATCTTGGTGCCGACCAGGGCCATCTCGACCTTTCCCGCATCGGACAGTCCGCGGATATTCAGACCGGTGAGAAACAGCATACCGATCACCGCGAAGATGCGGGCATCGAAATTCGTTCCCAGTAACAGATTGAGATAGATGCCAAAACTCAAAAGAACAAAGGCGGTCGAAATGGTGACGCTGATGTAGGCTGCCCATCCGGCGAGAAAACCGGGGAAGGAGCCCAGCATTTTCCGTGCAAAGAGGTATCCACCGCCATCCTCCGGATAGATGCTGGCCAGCGCCGAGTAGGAGAGACCAGAGAAGGCGACGATGACCCCGCAGGCAAGGTACGACAGCAACGCAGAGGGCCCCGCGACATGGATGACCAGTCCACTCAGTACAAAGACCCCGGCACCCACCATGTTCCCCACCGCAAACGCGATGGCGGCGAACAGGCTCAACCCTTCCGTCCTGCTGGTCGAAGCGGCCATTTTGGAGGGAAATGCGTACATAGGTGTTAAATGTTTTCATACCGCACGGACGGGTATATCGCCAAAGCTGCTATCTACCGGAACACGGAACGTACTTGCATATGCGCATCCAGGATCTGATTCTACCCGAAGACAAGGTCTTTTTCCAGCTCTTCACCCGGATGACGGCCACTCTGAAGGAGTCCGCGAAGCATCTGGCCGATCTGACCTCGGATCTTTCCTCGGCCCATCAGAAATGCCACGCCATCCGGCAGCTGGAACATGACGCGGACGGCACCACCCGGGAGATCTACGAACGCCTGGATGAATCCCTGATCACTCCCCTGGAGCCGGAGGAGATCAGCCGGCTTGCGCCGGCACTGGACGACGTCATCGACAGCATCGATTGGGTATCCCACCAGCTCTGTAACTACGGGATCACCGAGACCAACGAAATACTGAAAGAATTCTCCGGCCTGATCGTGAAGGGTGCGGAGGAGATCGAGAATGGGGTGGGGATGCTCTCCACGCTGAAGAAACCCCTGGAGGTGAAAGAACGGAGTCTCGAGATCAACCGGCTCTGGAACCAGTCCCGCGAGCTGCTGTCCAGCGCCGTCCTGGATCTGTTCAATACCGGAGACCCGGTGCGGATCATCAAGTTCAAAGATATCTATGAGAACCTCGAAGAGGTGCTCGCACGGTGCAACAATGTCGGTCACGTGCTGAATGATATCTCCATGCACCACGTATGAGCATCTCGCTGGTCCTCGGCATCCTCCTCGCCCTCCTGTTCAACTTTGTCAACGGCCTGAATGGCGCGGCAAATTCGATCGCCACGGTGGTGGCTACCCGGGCCCTGCCTCCGGTACGGGCGATCGCCATGGCATCGGTGTTCAATCTTCTCGGCCCGTTTCTCTTCACCACCGCCATCGCGCGAACCCTCGGGCAGGGTATTCTCTCCCCCACCGGTATCAGCCCCGCAATCCTCGTGATCGCGATCCTGGCCGCGGCGGGACTGATCATCGCCGCCACGTTTCTGGGTCTGCCCATCTCTTCCACGCACGCACTGGTGGGAAGCCTGATAGGAGCGGGGATCGCGATCCAGGGTTTCGGGATACTGGAACTTCCGGACCGAGCCATTCTTCAGGCCCTGGTTCTCGTGATCCTCCTCGCATCTGCGGTGGGGATACCCGCGTTTCTGCTGGTCGCGAAGGCCTTCCAGCTCCCTCCCCTGCGATCCGCCCTCGCCGGAGCGCTTATCGCATCCTCCCTCGCCGTTCCGCTTCTGATGCTATTGGGGATCC
>JBAIXL010000251.1:0-1827 GCA_037916685.1 Methanolinea tarda | reverse complement strand
CTTCTCTCCCCAAGAACCAGTACTCCCCGATCCTCCGGGGTACGAAGGACGCGCCCCAGTGCCTGGAGAGCGCGGTTGATGGCGGGCAGGGTATAACTGATAAACTCTCCCTCCTCCCCGAATCGATTTCGGAAATACTGGATGATCATCTGACGCACCCGGTTATAAGGAGCAAGGGGAAATCCTATCACCATCGCTCCGGAAAGCATCTCCCCCCGGTAATCGAGACCTTCACTCCATTTCCCCCCACACACTCCGAGGATCAGACCGGACTCCCCCTTCTCCGGGAGGGACAAGAACGTCCGCAGAGCGATCTGGGCATCGGAAGAATCCCGTGGTTCAAAGAATATGGTTTTCTGGGTTGTGGGGATCGGGCAACTCTCCCGGAAGGACTCAAGCAGCTGATACGAGGGAAAATAAATGGCAAGATTCCCCCGCACCCGGGCAAATTCACGGATATACCAGCAGATTCTCTCCCGGTTCTTTGGATCATTCCGCTGACTGAATGCAGTGGTGATATCCCGGGCACAGAGGATCGTGCGGTGTTCTGAGGGAAAGGTGTTGGGAAGGGTGAGGGTAGTGACCGGAAGCGCACCGAAATAGAGTTTCCGGTACCCTTCGACCGGTGACAGTGTGCCGCTGATCAGGATACAACATGCATGTGCCTGTGCCAGAAGGGAGAGCTGTCCGCCGGGATCGATATTCCGCACTTCGAGAGACACGTGATCCTGCTCCCTTCTGTATACGGTGAGGAATGCAGGGTCCTGTGCAGACTGGTGTATTTTATAGAAGAACAGGGCAAGGCGTTCTACCCCGCTCACCCGAAATTCCCCCCCTTTGAGATTCCTCTCCCGTATGATCTCGCTGAGCGAGAGCAGATCATCCACAATCTCGCCCATCTGTTGATAGAATGATCCCCGGGTGATCATCCGCGCAAAGATCGCACCATCGAACCAGTCCTCTGTCTCCCGCGAATTTCTCAATCCGTCCATAAACCGGCGGACTTCCGGAATAAGCGCCTGTATGGCCTCAGCCGAGGAAGTCTTCTGCAGATGTGCCAGCTCCTGTGAAGCCCGGTCCAGGGTCTCTTCCTCAAGCTCCACACTCTGGATGGCCTGGACTGTCTCCCCACAGTTATGGGCCTCATCCACCAACAGAAGAACTCCCCTCGGATCCAGACCTAGGGAGGTGTAGATCTGTTCTCGAATCTGATCATCAAACAGATGATGGAAGTTCAGAATGACCACATCGGCAGAACGCGCAGCCTGCAACATGGTCTCGTACGGGCAGAGATCCCGGCAGAACGTCGCAAGCTCTCTGGGATGAACCCGTTCGGTGGCGAGACGGTCTGCATATCGGCGCATGGCCGCGGAGGGGACCATATGCAGGCCTTCTCCCTCTTTGTCGATAAATACCCGGGTGTGGATAAAGGGGGGGCATAGAAGCGGATGATCGGGATCCATTCGCTGCATCTGGCGACGTATCACACTATCCTGCGAGGGGACCATGGCTCCGCGGTTGGCCCGCTCCCGCATGAGGGATGTGGAAAGTTTTTTCAGGACTTCACAGCGACGGTGCACGTCTCCCTCGCTTCCCAGAGGACACATACTTGCCTTGCCGACCAGAAAAGCGAAGCGAAGATCGGATTTCTTTTTCCGGATCAGCTCTAGCTCACGGATGAACGTATCCAGCTGACTGACGGTTCGGACCGCGACGACCACCTTCCTGCCTTGAGCCTCTGCCAGAAGCGCGGAAACCACGCTGGATTTCCCACTGCCGGTAGGTGCATCGATCATGCCGATGCCCCCTTCACGAGCAATACGGGCG
>JBAIXL010000250.1:0-1754 GCA_037916685.1 Methanolinea tarda | reverse complement strand
TCGTGACCACTTCTGACAAGCGCAAGAAACTGCTGCTCCTGTTGCAGTCCGGCCCGAAATCGATGGACGAGATCCGCAGCACCCTGAAGGTGACCACCACCGGAATGCTGCCCCAGATCAAGATCCTTTCCAGTCACGGTCTGGTGCGCAGGGTGGATAGTACGTACATGCTCTCCGAAATGGGAGAGGTGATCGCGACCCATCTGGATCGTATACTGGGAACGCTCGCCGTCTTCGAACAGGAAGAGGAGTTCTGGAAAACGCATGACCTCTCAGGAATCCCAGTGCCATTGCGGAATCGTATTCGGGAATTGGGGCAGTACCGACTCATCCACTATGGGGATGAGGAGCTGTTCGATTCGCACTCGGAGTTCCGCGAGCAGATCCTGCGTTCTCAGGTAGTCCGGGGATATGCCCCCATTATCTTCCCTATCTATCCACAGTTTTTTCTTGCGCTGGCCCAGAAAGGGGTGGAGATCACCCTGGTACTCACCAGCAGCGTGTTTGGTAAGATCGAGAAAAAGTACGGGGACCTGCTACGAGAAGGGCTCACCTATCCCAATGCGACCCTCTACGTGACAGATATGGATTTCCGGCTCGCCTTCATCAGCACCGACCTCTACCTATCCATGAGTCTGTTCTTCCGGGACGGCCGCTTTGACAACAAAATGGACGTGGCCAGTTTCGATCCCGGGGCACTAGTGTGGGGGGAGGACCTCTTCAAGTATATCCTGGAACGATCACGGCAGGTGCCAGCGCCATAACGCAGCGCAACCCCAGTGCCAGCGCCGATTCCCCATCGATGACGATCCCCCTTAGCCGTCGTTTGATCCCTCCGGCCAGCTCCCAGGCCGGAGAGTAACAGAGGATGAACGGGGCCCAGATCAGGAAGCTGCAAGCAAGAATAGCGAGTTCCGGACGTAAGTAGCCGGTGAGGATACAGGCTCCCATCAACACATGGAGCAGCAGGGAGAGAGTGGCGAGCAGGTGTCGGGTGCGGGTTTCTCCCAGGCATGCAGGCAGGGTACGGATACCTGCGGCCAGGTCACCCTCCAGATCCTTCATGTCAAAGATAGAAGAATTTATGAAGAGCTTTAGTCCGTAAAAAAGGAAGATTGGAATCACGACCAGAAGATTCTGGGTGAAGTGTGCTATTACAAGGGCGATGGAACCACCCCAGGTGAATCCAATCACCGCGTTCTTCACACCGGCACCGCCTTTCAGCTTCAGGGTATGGGATCCCAAGGTTACCCCCCGCGTGTAAAGATATCCAATCACCAGGGGTACCAAAGGAGCCAGCAAGATTCCATTCCAGAGGAAGAGCGCCAGGCCCGAGAGGTAGGTCATCCCACACCAGGCCAGCGCGATGCGTCGATCGGCACAGACAAGCGAGCGCTGATTGATTACGTCCTCCGCGCAGGGGATGGCCCGGTCCAGGGTGTAGGTTGCGTAGATCACCAGCCCCGCAGCCACGCAGGGGATGAGGATCGGGGTGATACCTGCCAGAAGAAAGGCGATACAGACTCGCAGGCCTCCGGATAATCCCACCGGGGCAGAGGAGGAGAGAAGACGGAGGGTTGGATCTGCGGTGCGGAGCATCTCATTAAAAAAATACCGCCGTATTCCCTTATTACAAACGGGCAATCAGATTTCAATGACGTTAAAATTTTTTCAATGCTGTTGAAATTACGGTGGCCGTTTACAATATATGTACTCCGATGAAATTTTTTAATCAGATAAGCCGACGGCGGCAT
>JBAIXL010000249.1:0-4361 GCA_037916685.1 Methanolinea tarda | reverse complement strand
CGTGAGATTATTCAGAATTCTCGCGATCGAACAATTTCTAAGGCAAAAAACGAGGGTAAATCTGAATTGATCGATCCGATGAAAATACGGTCTCCTCCTGGCGATGAGGTATCTGATGAGGACGATCAGCCACGAGGTTTACCTCCGACATGTTTCAATGGGAGGAATGAGAGGGCATCTTGTTCAGGGCACTGTCGCTGCACGAACCGATTCTCTAGATAGGAATGTACCGTGATCACAGGCCTCCAGGGAAAAAATGGACTATTATCTGTCTGTACTGAGTACCATCCCGATTTTGAGTAGTCATCTTCACATGTCCACCGCAGATCGAAGTGTATTCTACCGATCCTGGCTCCACTGGTGCTGGTATCCCCGGGCAGGTAAGGGACGGGAGTCGATGAGCACGGTGTGGTCTGCGATCACGTCTCCGATATGGTAGATGTCCAGTCCGGGAAGGGGAAGGAATGTATGGGGGATGGTAAAGAGCAGCTCATAGTCACCTCCTCCATAGAGAGCTAATTCCCGTGCTTCATCTGGAGGGAGCTCGGGTATCAGGGGTAACTGATCGCCGTAGATCTCATATCCGACCTCATTCACCCGGGCCAGATCGTGCAGCGAGAGGGCAAGGCCATCACTGATATCCATCATAGAGGTGGCTCCGGAACCCGCGATGGTTCTGCCCTCCCGAATCCGGGGTCTCGGCTCGAACAGAGAACGTTCATATTGTCGATGGCCGAGAAGGGCAGCCTGGGCCCGTCCGAGGATTCCGGTCACGCAGATCGCGTCACCCACCCGGGCACCGGTCCGGTGTATCAGACGATTCTTTTCTGTCCGGCCGATTCCGGTAGAGACCAGGGTAAGCTCCTGGTGAAAATCGATATCTCCTCCTCCCAGGACCGTTCCGTGTTCCTGACAGCAGGCCACCGCACCCTCCATCAGGGATCGGAGACGATCCGGGCGATCCAGCCCCACGGCGACCAGAACTAGGACCGGACGCGCACCTGTGGCCGCAAGGTCGGAAAGACTGCTCGTCACGGCCAGCCACCCCCGCTGCCAGTCGGTCATCGCTTTCGGAAAGTCGGTCTGCTCATGAAGCATGTCCGTCGTCGCAACCAGAACGGATTCCCCAAACGGTACGGTCGCGCAGTCGTTAGCGATGGTCTCTGCACCGAGCAAGGAGGCCAGCGATGCAAGCAGGGTGCGTTCATCTACCACGATGCACCTCTTTTTCCCGTTCGGCCCGGTATTCGTGAAAGATCGATTCCAGCATCTCGGTTCTCCTTTTTCGTTCCCCCTCTTCTTGTTCCGACTCCCACTCCTTCAAGGCATCATCGAACTGTTTTCGCTCTACGATACCGCTTTTTCCCCGGACCTGAACTCTCACCCGATCTCCGGGCAGGAGAGGCAGGTGGAATTCGCTACTGGCGTTTCTCAGCTGGGGATCGATCTGTTCTCGGAGCGTGCCCACCACGAGGGCCCGGACGCCCAGGTCCGCCAGCTCCCGTATTACGGAGCGTCCCCATCCGTCAGTTCGGTTTGCGTACAAAACATCATCCGGGTGAATACCCATGTCCATCGACAGCTGGTGTACCGCATCGCGAGTGAGACCTCCGAGCACCTTTACCGGAAGGACGTTCTCTTTCTCCTCCAGTGCCGCATGTCGGCGCATCTTTTCGAGCCTTCTCCGGAGATTATGACCGTACCGTTGCTCCCTCCGCAACTGGCGTTTCATGCTCTGGATGAGTTGATCCCGGCGGACGATCTCGGTGTCCCGTCTCATCTTCTGATCCAGTGTGGAACGCTCCCGGTGAAGGCGTTTCTGGAGGCGCAGGATCTCGCGTTCTTTCTCTTTCTGATCGGCCTGGAGTTCGGCGTTATACTCCCGCAGTCTCTTCACCTGTCCCTCCAGAATGGTCACCCGTTCGTCGCGCCTCCCTTCCACAGGGACAGGAATCTCCCGGTGTTCCTCGGGCTGGGGCGGCTCTTTGACTCCAAGAATCTTCTCCAGGGATTGTCCCCGGATGATACCGGCTCGCACCTCGTCCAGATCATAACCAGAGGGTACCCTCTTTAAAACATTCTGCAGTTTGTTACGGTACTGACGCAGCGCATCCAGAGCCGCGGCAAGCGCATCCCGCTCGTGTACATTCGCGTAGCGGTAACCGGCGGTGAGCTCCTGTTTTTCCTCTACCGTTCGGTCCTGGTTGGGGGTGTAACCGATAGCCTGGAATGCCCTGCGTATCTTTTCCACCGTATAGGGCATCTGCTGTACGTCCGAAGCGATGATCAGCGGTTTTCCCAGATGATACAGAGACTCGATGGTCTCTGCCATAGAGGTCTGGCGGGAGCTCCCGGTCTTAACGAGATTTCCCTCCAGATCGATGACCGCGATCGCGGTGGTGGTGCCGGGATCAATACCCACGATGAGATACCGGGGCCGCTCCTGGAGCGAGCGGAAACGGATGCGGTCGAGACGGCGGCAGTTCACGCGGACCTGCACATCGGCCCCCCGGTAGTTGGAGACCGGAATCATTCCACGGGGGGCCTTCACCTGAAACGAGACCCGTCTTGCCCCTCCGAAAGCATGGGACTCTTTCTTTTCGTACGTCAACCCCGCTACCTGCAGCTGTTCTTCTATCTCCCGTGCTTTCTGGAGCACGGCGCCGTGAATCTTCCGCACATACCGGTTCTGGCTCCAGCCCCCCTTTCCGATGGAGCGGTGGCGACTTATCAACACTTCGCAGCTGTTCTCGAAGGCGACTACTTCTGATCCACCTCCTAGTCCGGCCACCCGTGCGATGGTTCTCGCCTCGGCATAAGGGTCAAAACGGTTGAAACTGATGTTGTAACGCGCGGCAACCTTCCCAAGTGTCTCTTTCTTTTCTCCTCCCGTGACCTGGACTAGACGCGTGTGGGGGGGAAATTGCTGCATGAGCAGGCTCAGGCCGTGGGAATCCGGAGCCATTTCCTGGATGCTGTCTACGGCCAGGATATCCGGGTGCTGCTGCCCAAGCAGACGGAGAAGACGGTACTGACTCACTTCCGTCTCTGCGGTGATCTCTCCGTCCTCCCATACGACCAGGGCGTACATCGGGCGGCGGGAGCGTGACCGGACAGAACCGGTGATGATATCGATGCCAAAGACCTTCATCCGACTGTCATCTCCAGAACCTCCTCGAGAGAGCGGATGATATTATACTTTCTACGGAAAAAGGAGAGTATATTGTCAACGTCCCTGCGCAGGAGGGCCGCCGCATTGGGATGTGTCGTTTCCACCCACTGAGGCCAGTCGATGATATACGGGATCTCGTCCTCGACAAGAACATTAAATTCGCTGAGATCCGCATGAATAATTCCCAGACGGTAGGATTCCCGCACGTCTGTCAGGATATCCTCCAGCAAATGTTCCGGGTCTATTGGACAGGCACGATTCAGCGAGAATCCGCCGATGAGGGACATGACCACCACGTGACGGTTTCGATCGATGGGGAGCGGAACATGCACCCGGGGATGGAGGGTCTTTAAAGCGATATACTCCCGTTCAGCCGAGAGAATCGAGGCGAACAGACGGGGCATATGCCCCTCTTCGGGTAGATATCCCCGGCTGATTCGGGCGGTCTGAAACGACCGCTGTCCCACCCGATGAAGTTTCAATATCAGCGGGGTGAGGCCTAAACCCTCGTAAACGACCGATTCCTTCCCCACTCCGATCACCGTCCCCAGCGCCCGCACCGTGTCTCGTTCAGAGAGGGTGCGCAGGGCGAGCGTGTCCAGTCCGGTGAAGACCAGGGAATATCCCTCATAGGGAACCTTGGAGTACCGCACCATGTCCCACTCCATCAGCCGCCCGATGCGATAGGCCAGCTCGCTCTCAGAGAATCCGGTCGACGACTTGATGAGATCGAGGGGAACCCATGCATACCGCTTCATGATGCGTTCCAGAGTGAGGAGAATGCGAAGTTCGTACGGATGAAGAGATTTTATTAGTTCTGCGGAGATGGGCATGGCCATTCTTATTTTATGCAAGGCAGGATAAAAGTGTGATCGGACGATGAAATGCGATTACTGCCGGCAGGATGCGATCCTTGCACAGACCTATTCGGGACGGCATCTATGCGATCGTCATATTATTCTTGATGTGGAAAGGCGGGCGAAGCATACCATTCGTATACATGGTGGGATATCTAGGGGGGACCGGGTTGCGATCGTGGTCGAGAATGAGACCCGGGGTCGTGCCCTCATCCACTTTCTGGCGACTGCCTTCGGTGCCCGGAGAGATCTCTCTTTTTTTATCGTCACCTCCGGCAAAAGAAATACCGGTAAGAAAACCTCAATCACAGGACTCGGGGATCGATACGGAT
>JBAIXL010000248.1:0-1758 GCA_037916685.1 Methanolinea tarda | reverse complement strand
GAACCAAATCTACATAGACGATGAAAAAAGAATAGTGAATATCGAACCAACCAGAAAAATCCTACGGTTGACTCGTGCCCGGAGGAAGGGGAGAATCGATTCATGCCCGATCTGGATGATATCATCGTTTTCCATGGTAGCCTGCAGCAACTGGTTGAAAAGGTCGAGACCGGGGAACTGATCCCCAAACTCCAGGCCTCCCATGCCCCCATGTGCAAGTTTTTCACTGCCTACTACGTGATCAGCGGTATCCGCCACGTGGTTCCCCTCGTGCATGGCCCCACGGGATGCCCCCTGTACATGTCCGACTTCGTTCGCACCCGGGAGTGCTGCGAGATACGGGGAGTCCCTCTGGAGCCCACCGCCTGCACGTCTCTTGACGAAAGCCACGTCATCTACGGGGGTGAGGGAAAGCTCCTGGAGGCGGTGAAAGAGGCCTATGCGAAGTACCACCCGGATCTCATCGTCATTCTTTCCTGCTGCTGTTCCGGGATCATCGGGGACGATGTGGAGAGCATCGCCCGGGAGGCGGAGAAACAGGTAGGGTGCCGTGTGCTGGCGCTCCGCAGCGAGGGTTTTGGAGGGGATTTCCGTTCGGGATACGAGGATGCCTTCCGACTCATCATGGAGCTGATGGAGCCTCCCCAAAAGACCCGGAAGGGTACGATCAACATCCTGGGAGCACGGTGGGGCCCCACCACCACCGAATTCGAGATGGACCTGGATGAGATCGAGCGGTTACTGGGAGAGGTGGGAATCGAGGTGAACGCGGTCATCGCGGGGGGATGCACGGTCGAGCAGCTGAGACGGGCCCGGGAGGTGGAACTTAACGCCTCCTGGTGTTATGACTGGGGACAGAAACTGGGGGACCTGATGCAGGAACGGTTCGGCATTCCCTACAGCCAAACCGGGCAGCCGTACGGACTGCGGGCCACCGAGGAATGGCTCCTGGGGATCGCGGAGCCCCTGGGTTTCGGGAAGAAGGCACAGGAGGTGATCGCCCGGGAGACCCGTGCGGTGACCTCCGACCTTGCCTATCTGAGGCAGGCCTTGCAGGGGAAGACCGCGATCATAGAGATCTCGGAGTTCCCCGGGCCCATACGGGCACTCTCCCTCGCCCGCATGGCGGAGGAATTCGGCGCCCATCCCGTGGTGATCAATGTGCACCCCTATACGATCAAGGAGCGGATGCCCAGCATCAAGTTCCTGCTGGAGACGGGGGTGAACCCGGAGATCGTCCTTACCCGGGGGCTCTTCCGCCTGGGTAGCTTCCGCTCCTCGAGAGAGACCGAGGAGGAGCTGGAGGCGCTCGTGCGCAACTACGACAACGCCATCTTCTTTGGAAATGCAGGCCGGTTTCCGCCCTGTCCGGTGGTGAACCTCACCCTCATGAACCCGGCGTTCCAGCCCCAGTATGGCTTCCGGGGGATCACCAATATCGCCTCTCTGGTCCGTCAGGCGTTGGAGACCGCACATCTCCCACGGTCACGATTGTTCCGAGGTATGCTGTATGGACCCGCTTCCCGCTGAGCCGCCGTGTGAGGAGTACCCGGGTCTCTCCGAGAAATGCCGGGATCCGTACCTCCGTTGCGCCTTTCACGGAGCCGCCCTGACCGCCCTGGGAGTGAGCCGATCTGCGCTGCTCGCACATTCTCCCCAGGGTTGCGAGTATCTGGTGAACAACGCTTTTGCCTCACAGGAATGCGACTACATGGAGACGATCACTCTCTGTACAAAACTGTGCACCGATGAGATCGT
>JBAIXL010000247.1:0-6453 GCA_037916685.1 Methanolinea tarda | reverse complement strand
ATAGCGGCGTACTCTCCCTGGTGACCGACGTTCATCGCATAGTTGGGGTAGTTCGCGCCACGGAGCTCTCCAATGCACCCTTCGTCGGGGCGGATGGCGAGCGAGTTCGCGGAACCACACTGGTCCTGCAGGTCGTACCCGAAGAATCCCAGACGTGACCATCCTTCCTTGTGCAGGAGCATGGCCAGGTACCAGGCGTTCAGCCCGGCGTTGGAGTTCCCGGTGGCGATGGCAGCGGTGATACCCGTACAGGCAGCGATGACCGATGCACGCTGAGAACCACCGAAGTGGTCTTCGAGGGCAGTCGGGTACTGCTCGTAGTTCTCCATCGCATTGAGAGCGACTTCTGTCGCGATCTCGTTGACGACGTCCTGGGTAGCCTTGATCTTGTCCTTGGGCGAGGGGTTCTTCCAGTCTACTTTGTACTTGGACTTGATCAGGTCCATTCCATAGTAGGTGTACTCGTCCAGGATGTTGTCCGTGTACGCGGCGGTCGCATACTGGGTGAAACCGACACCACCGGACATGTAGGAACCGAGCCAGATCTGATCGAACAGCATGGTTCCTGCGGCCACGACTTCCAGAGAAGACTTCGCCGGGTCGTGGGGATACTTCCGGTCGGTCTGAACCATATCGGAGAAGGCTCCGAACTTCAGGCCACCGGGTTCGTTGGGCCCACGGGCACGGCGTGCGGGCAGGAGGGTCGCCATCTCGATCAGGCCAGCGTGCTTGGCAGCGAACGCCAGGTCTGCGACGGCAGCTTCTCCGGCGCACATGTGGTAGGCTGCGATGTAGGACATACCGAGCTGCATCGCAGACCAGCGGGAGGAGGTACCTCCATCACAGGTTCTCGATACAGTGGTCGGGATGTGAATAGCCTGCCAGAGAGACTTTCCGACAGATGCCTTGAGCTGCTCTGCCTGCTTGGCAGGGAAGAGCTTGTTGACATTGATCAGGAACTGGGGCTCGATGGAGTCTGCCATCTCGTCGTCGCCGGTGAAGACTTTCACGTAACAGTCATCGGTGAGTGCGGGGTGGGTTTCAACCATGTGTTCCTGAACGACGGCCGCACCGGGCATGGCGTGGTTCAGCACGTGGAGGAACTCGTTGATAGTTTCCGGAGTAACCTCCTTGCCAAGACGCTTTTGCAGGGTCTGGTGAGCGAGATCCATGGACACGATAACGGTCCGGCGGATATCATCCCACATCTGCTGCATGGCCGCGTTGTTCACGAAGTGCAGGTCATCTCCTTCCACGAACACTCCGGTGCCACTGACTTCATAGGAGGTCAGCTGGCGCTGTCCCAGGGGAATACCTCCGAGGTGGCAGCGGACGGGGTCATAGGCAGAGATTCCACGGGCCATCGCAACAGCCTGGCCTTCCCGGACGAATTCCATCTTACGGGGTGACTGGGAAAGACCGAGTCTCTTGTATACCGTCTTTCCAGCAGTGGGGTCCTCTCCCGCGAACTTCTCTTTCAGCGACTTGAGGAATAATTTCTGGGCTCTCTCGATTTTCGCCATTTTGGTCACCTCACTCCATCGGCATGTTGCCGTACTTGGTCCTCAGGGAGTGGACACGCTGGACCCATTCGACATACTCCTTGTCGTCGCGGAAGGCAGTTCCGCCATTGGAGTTGTAGATGGTGGTGTGTGCCTTAAGCCACTTCTCATCGTTGGGCTTTCCAACGGAGACGGGCTTGTCGAGGGGCTCCCCGATCTGATTCTTCACGTACTTGACGGTCTTGTCCTTGGCGTCGAGCACGCAGCGCTGGAGCATATCGAACATCATACCATTTTCGGCAAGACGCAGCGAGTGTCCATGCACGGTCGCACCACGGATGCCCGTGCGTGCACCATCAAAGAGTTCGCTCTCGACAAGTTCCTTCGCGATTTTTTCGAGATCCCGCTCACGGCACTCTACGATCTGACGTCCCGAGAGGGTACCCGGGTCAACACCACGATATCTCCAGGATTCGAGATAGCTTCGCAGGTAGGGGTGGCAGGGCGCGAACCACATCGAGTCGGTAAACTGGATGTAACGAACGCGGTCGCCGGCCTTGGCTCCATCGAGCGGTACGACTACCTTCCGGATGGGGCACTTGGGCTCTCCGGCCTCTGCAAGGGGCGGGTGAGCGGTCGGATATGCCGAACCGGGTGCACGGTGTCCCATGAGGAATACGACATCCTCATCGGTCACGTCGCGTATCTTCTGGAGCTTGTATCCGGGGTTCATTTGCTTGCGCCGGTTTTCGGCGACAGCGGTAGTGCCCGGTCCAAACTGGGGCTTGTATGCCATGTTTCAATCACCTTTTGCTTTTGTATTCTTCATTACCTTCATGACGGCCCGAATGACGTCCGCAAGATTTTCCCGGGTAGGGGTCTGTCCGCGGGTAACGCCGCTGATGATGGCCATCACGGTTCCTTTGGTCTTCACTTTGTCTGGCGGGGGAAGCACGTATGTCGTCTTCACCCCTTCTTTGGCCAGATCCTCATAATCCACCGGTGCCTGGGAGACCACGATGGCGGGGATATCGACATGTTCGAGAATAAACCGTACTTTTTGTACCACATGGGATCGCACATTTCCATGGTGGAGAATGGCGACTTTGTGTTTCTCGATCTGCTGGATCTCCTTCTCGGTCAGGCCGAAATAGGCTCCCAGCACCGCTCCGGCGACCCGGGGGGAATCACTGGGAAGTCCGCTGCCGGTATTCAGTACCAGAGTGGACACGCTGAATTCCACACCTTCCCTCCGCAACGCAGAGGTGATGTCGCAGACCGGTTTGGTCACATGTCGTCTGCCCGGAGACATCCCTACGACGATCACATCAGGATACCTGCTCTCGGAGATGGTTCCACGCTGGGCGATTCCGCCGCCCTTCCCCATCCCCATGCTTTCGCGGCAGTCTACAACCTGAGTGACACGTCCGATGGGCATTTTATTTTACTCCCTGGATGATGATCGGGCATCCTTTCTGTTTGGGATCGGTCATTCCCAGCATCGACTCCTCCATCTCAGGTCCATACTTCGCGTAGTCCGTGGTGGTTGGAATGGACTTCATGAAGCGACCTTTCTGTATCTGATAGGAGAAGTCTGTGAAGACACGATCGCATACCTCCCGGATCTCCGCAACCGCTCCTTCATCTGTCAATTCACAGATGATGATACCCACCTGGACCTGCAGCGGTACATCCGCTTCCTTCACCTTGATCGTCTTTCTGGCCTCATGGGGGTTTGCTTCCCCACGGGCAGGACCATAGGGGACTTCGGCAGGGAGACGGGGTCCGTTCAGGACCAGCCGTTTGACCATGCCGACATCGCAGAGTCCATTTAGAAGCCGCTCCACGGTGGAGGGATTGAGGAGGCGGGCAGGCACGATTCTGATCTGGGGATATGTCGCTTGTTCTGTCATTCGGGATTCAAGTATATTCAGACGCCCTTGGCGATAGCCTGGATGGGCGACTTGAATTCGTCGATCTGTCCGAAGGTGTCCTGGTATACCTTCGCGGTCTGCTCGGGCCCGAACATCTGGGTGCCACCATCAAGGGCGCACGCAACGCACACGCATGGAACAGCGAAGCCTGCCGCGTGCCGGGTAACGACGTGGTTACCGTTGAACACACCGGGGCCACCGCCGCCATAGATGGAGTGGCTGAAGAACGAGAATCCGACTGCGGTACCCATTACACGGCCGTAATCGCAGCTCGGGAGACCGGTCTCATGCTCGAGCAGATCATTGAAGTACAGCAGGGTAGAGGAAACTGCCTGAGCGAAACGTCCCGCACCACAGTTCACCATGGTGGCTGCCATGGTTCCTGCAGCGGCGTAGGCATTCCACATCATCGGGTCCTTGGTCTCGTAGAAGGTGAAGTATCCGCCCTTCTTTCCGGCCTTAATGACCTTGTCCTCCAGAGCACGTTCCACGATACTCTGGACCACGGTTCCCATCGTTCCGTTCTTGCCGTTGGACTTCACGATGTCGTAGACCATGTTGTTGGCATTCAGGCCCTGGTATGCGTATCCGAGCAGCTGAGCCCGTTCAAAGGGTCCGATGGCCATACCCATCTCGAATTCTCCGGCCTGTTCATAGGTGCAGGACAGAGCACAGGTCTGCATCGCATTGCGGTGGGTCATCATGGCCACGATGTTGGCACTGATGTTCCTCAAGGCATATCCGAGACCTTCGTTGTTCTGGGGGATGGACAGAACAGAGATGATATTACCGCCCTGCATGTCCATGGTCTGCGGATAGGCACCCCACACCGCGGATTTTACCATGGGTCCGTCGAACATTCCCACATCGTAGTTGTCGATAACGGCCTGGGTGGTCGCACTGGCAACTGCGGTGGTTGCTGCATCATAGGTGGAGGCAGCCGCGAGACGGGCCGAGGGAACCTCGATAAGGAGCAACTTTCCGCCGCCGATCTTGGTGACCTTGGTATCGTCACCATCGTCGACCTGAACAAGTTTCTTGATCTTGTCGGCGAGTGCGTCTGCATCCTTGACCAGGTTCAGGTTGAGTCCACGGCCAGGGATAACTCCCTTACCCATGACACCATTCTTTACACCAGCCTCAACGCCGGCAAGGTTGACCGCGACGGTCCTCTTGGTGAGGTCAATGATCTTCTTGATCGCGGGGTTAACCAGCGGGCTGACCTTTTCGAGAGAGACCTTGCTCTTTAAAAGCTTGCCTTCATCGTCGTAAAGGTCAATTGATTCTTTGTATTTCGCCATATTTTTTTCTCCGTTTGAATGATTCTTATCGCACAATACAATCGAGGGACTGAATATCGAGCACTTCACGTATACTGATGATAGATGGCGATCACTACTGCACGTCCCCTCATGGGACATATCCATATAACCCGTCCCCGGCATATATACATTACTATTTATTTAAAATCACATTTTTATAAAAATATCAAAATAATAATTAAAATGACCCATAAATAAAAATAAGAAGAGATTTTCGTTTTTAAGGAAAATTCTTGTTATTACGAAAGTATAAAAAGGTAGCAACCCATGATACACATTCGTGCAGGGCCGCATAAAAGACCCTGTGCTCCGGAAAAATTTTATTGTTTTAAATACAGTTTTGCATACTGGAGCTGGCCCTTGCGTTTCGGGTGCCGTTCGGCCGTATCTCCCTCAAAGAGGGCAAATTTGGCCTTGGTTCCCTCGACTTCCTTTTCCAGATCCTGCCGGTAGATATAACCCGGCATCATGATATCGATGGTGCCGAACACGTAGATTTCGCCCTGCACCATCTGCCCTCCCACCTTGCTTTTCGCGCTTCCTTTTATAATGATGGTGCCGCCTTCCGCGTGGGTTCCGACGAAGACATCTACATCTCCATCCACCACGATAGTGCCTCCGTTCATGAAGTAGCCGAGATCGGAACCGGCATTGCCCTTGACGTGGATCTTTCCTCCTTGCATGCCGCGCCAGTCGCCACGATATGCGGCGCCCAGATAATCACCGGCATTTCCGTCAACGGTCAATTCTCCGCCTCTCATTCCGACACCGGCGAATGCCTGGACGTTCCCTGTTACGTGGATTTTTCCCCCGGACATCCAGCCACCCACATACTGATCCGCGCTCCCTTCGACTTCGATCTCTCCCGTGGACATTTTCATGCCGATGTATTTCAGTCGGGAAGAGTCACCCTTGATCACGATGCGCGTTTCGGCAGCGGTAGCGGCGGATGCGCCGCTCACCGCAAAGTAGTCGCCCAGGGGATATTCGGTGTTACCTTCATAGACGGGAAGTGCCGAGATCTGTTCCGGAGTCTTTCCTGCGAATAGATCGGGGGTGATGCTGTTTACCTCCAGATAGAGGCTGGATTGTTTTTTCGGAGTAAGTGTTACCGTGTTCATGCCTCTTCCTCCTACTGGGTGGCATCCACCTCGATGGCCAGCGGGTTCGGGATGAAGTGCTTCCCATGCACCTCGTAGTTCGCGCGTGTCGTGGTATAGTACTTCACGAACTTGTCCTGGATATCCCGCATCACCTGCGGATTCTCCTCCACTTTCGCATGTACCCAGAGGGTACGCTTGTTACCATGGGAGACGATCTCGCCGTCTTTGATGATCTTCGTACCGGTCTTGAACAGATACGCGGTGTTGCTGAAGGCGTCCTCAATCTCCTGTGGGGTGTGCTCCTTCTCCGGGTTGAAGTTGTATACTGCCACATCTGCGTCGAGACCGGGCTTGAGGCCTCCGTACATATGGGAAAGCCCGAGAGCCTTCGCGGGCCCGGACCGGGTCATGGCTGCGACCTCATAGAGGGTCAGCTCCCGATCGAGGTTTGAAATCTCGGAACCATTGACCACCTTGTCACTGTTCTTGAAGGCCTTGATCTGCTCTTCCCGGGCCTTCTGGCTCATCAGCCACTTCAGAATCCGTGGATACCGGGTAAACGGCCCGGCATTGGGATGATCTGTGGTGATGA
>JBAIXL010000246.1:0-1652 GCA_037916685.1 Methanolinea tarda | reverse complement strand
GCAGCTCGAGCGTGTTCATGATGCCGTAGATGGGGTTGTTCAACTCGTGGGCGATCCGTGAGGTCAACCTCCCCATCGCCGCCAGTTTTTCCGCCTGGAGGAGCGCCTCCTGGGTCTTCCGCAGTTCCTTTTCTATCCCGACTCGTTCACGCAGATCCTTGAAGATCCCTACGCTTACAACCTCCTCTCCTTTTTCGTCGTAGACCAGAGAAGCCGAGAGATCCCCCTCGATCAATTCCCCGTCTTTTCGCTGGAATAACAGCGGGAAGGAGGTGAGCTTTCCCACCCCGCCAAAATCCTGGCTCCTGAGCTTCAGCATCACCTCCTTGGCGACCCCCGGCGGATAGACGCTGCGAATGTTCATCTTTCCCACCACCTCTTCGGCACTGTAACCCAACAGGTTCTCCGCTCCTTTGTTGAAGATGAGCACCTTGCCGTCCATGTCGGCCACAATGATTCCGTCCACGGAGCTCTCGATCAGCCTCGTCAGAAATTCGTTGGCCTCCCGGAGTTCCTTTTCCATCCTCTTTCTTTCCGAAATATCGACGATGATCCCTTCGTAGCCGATGATCATCCCCCGCTCGTCCCTGTTGACGTGGGCCGTGAGAAGTATGGTGATCTTTTCCCCATTCTTTTTCTTGAACTCCACCTCAAGATCTTTCACGAACCCCTGTTTTTCGATCAGTTCTTGAAACGCGAGCCTCGCTTGCGGATGGACATAGATATCCTTTGCGATATCGATCTTCAGAAATTCTTCCTTGCTATCATAGCCCAGCATCTCCAGGAGCGACGGGTTGCAGTCGACGAATCGCCCCTCCTTGGCGCTTATGTAAATCCCGTGGCGCACCCGTTCAAAGAGCGTGCGGTACTTTTCTTCCGACACCTTCCGGTCCCGTTCCGATTTTTTTCTTTCCGTGATGTCCCGGATATAGGCGTAGGTGATGCTTTTCCCGTCATCGGTCTTCGAAGGAGCGATGCACACCTCAGTTTGAATCAGGTTGCCGACGGGGGGTCTGATCTCCATTTCCGTGCAGAATTTCTGGCCCAGGCCGCTCCCGCGGGCCACCATGTCGGCCAGGAATTCCTGGTCGCTCTTCCCGATCAATTGATAAAATTCACTGCCGATGATTTCTTCTTTGGGAACGCCGAGGATATCGGAGGCCATCCGATTGGCAAACCCGATCCGGGAATCCTCATCGAAAACGATGATCCCGTCGTCACCCATTTCCACGATCTTTTGCAGACTTTCGCCGGCCTCCCGGATATTACCGGCAGGCCCTTTGTTCGCGCAGTCCGCCAGCCGCCTCTCAAGTTCCTCGACCCTGCGCTGCAACGCTTTGCGGTTAAGGCTTCTGACCATCGGCTGCCTCTTTCCGGGGCGTAAGGATCGCTCCGGAATAAAATCACGGTGACTCGGGTTTCTGATGCTGTTGCGCTATTTTATCCATTAGCGGACCGGGGTCAACGATATGTTTGTCTAGCCCCAATCGGGAAGGGTGGATGCCGAACGCCAACCCGAGCAGTTGGGTGAAATACACGATGGGCAAGTTGAAGGTCTCTCCTGACTCTTCAGCGATCTGTTCCTGGCGGGCATCGAGGTTGATGTGACACAGGGGACAGGCGACCACGACGGCATCGGCGCCGACCCTTTT
>JBAIXL010000245.1:0-8019 GCA_037916685.1 Methanolinea tarda | reverse complement strand
ATAGCCCATCTGGAGGGAGGTGCCCTGATGGCCGCCAAAAGAGCAGCAGAACAATGCGGAATCGCTTTGGAATGCTCCTGTACCGGATCTGCCGGCAGTCGGGAATCTCTGGAGCGACTCGATCACGCCCTGAACGGTGAACGCAGGATATCGGAAACGGCGCTCATCCGGGGAATCCTTTCCTGGCAGTTTGATGTCGATGTGAACACCCGAGGGATGTGGCTGCGCACCCGGGGTCCGGAGACATTTGTTCTTCAGGGAAAGGACCAGCTGTTCAGTCTGTCCCCGGATACCGGATTGTGCGCTCCTACGTTCGAAGGATGGAGGAGGCTGGGAGAGGGATACCGTGTCCAGATTGATGCCTTTGTACCCCGGGGGGACATCCTTGCACCGGGTGTACTTTCTGCGGATGATCGGATCCGGGAGGGCGATGAGGTCCTCGTACTCGGCAAGGATCTGCAAGCGACCGGGAGGGCGGCCATGGGAGCAGGAGAGATGCTCGCATCGACCCGTGGTGTGGCCGTGCGGGTTCGAAAGGTTTTGAAAGAGTGATATCTCAGAACTATCACACAATGATCCGGGGAATGACCAACTTGTACAGGATGAACGATATATGGCGTTTGTGATCGCGGTACCGAAAGAACAGACGCCAGGAGAACGACGTGTGGCGCTGGTACCGGACGTAGTCCGCCGGTTTACCCAGTCCGGTCACACGGTTCGGGTTGAAAAGAACGCCGGGGTCGGAGCATATTATCCCGATTCCCTGTATACCGACGCGGGAGCAACCATCTATCCCCGTCATGCCGATATCGTGAAAGAGGCACACATTGTCCTTCGCGTCCAACCACCCACCCTCTCCGAAATCGACGAAATGGATGAGAAGACGATTGTCATCGGGTTTATGAATCCCGCGCGAAATCCTGCCATCATCGCACGGATGCGGGAGCGGAACATCACGGCTTTTGCTCTGGAGCTGGTTCCTCGGATCACCCGGGCGCAGAGCATGGACGCGCTCAGCTCCCAGGCTACCGCGGGTGGTTATGCGGCTGCCGTTCAAGGGGCCGCGCACTGCCCGAGGTTCCTTCCCATGCTGACCACCGCGGCCGGCACCATCCGTCCGGCCACGGTTCTCATTCTTGGTGCCGGAGTCGCAGGACTCATGGCCATTGCGACGGCAAGAAGACTGGGAGCACTCGTCGAAGCGTATGATGTTCGGCGTGCGGCAGGGGAACAGGTCCGCAGTCTGGGAGCGAAGTTTCTTGAACTTGAGATCAATGCCGAAGGACAGGGAGGATATGCACGGGAACTCACTCCGGAAGAGAAAGTACAGGAGCAGCAGATGGTTTCTGCCGCAGTGGCGCGGGCGGATATCGTCATCACCACCGCCAGTATCCCCGGAAAGAGGGCTCCACTTCTGATCAATGGGGAGACGGTCAGAACGATGAAGCCAGGCGCAGTGATCATCGACATGGCCGCAGAATCGGGAGGAAACTGTGAACTGACACAACCCGGGGGAACGGTCTGTGAACAGGGCATCATCATCCTGGGTCCCCTGAATCTGCCTTCTCAGGTGCCCTTCCATTCAAGCCAGATGTATGCGAAGAACCTGCAGTCCTTCCTGGGGATCCTCATCCAGTCTGATGGTACCGTACCCAGCGAATTTACGGATGAAATCCTCTCGTCCAGCCTTCTGGTGCACCACGGAGAGGTACGTCACGCCCCCACACGGGAGCTGCTGGCGGGTGGAAAAACGTGACCGATATATCCATGTTCTGGACGGCGGTGTATATCGTCATACTCGCTGCCTTTACCGGGTATGTCGTTATCAGCCGGGTTCCGGTGATCCTCCACACGCCCCTGATGAGTGGCTCGAATTTTATCCACGGTGTCGTGCTGGTGGGTGCCATGGTTGCACTGGGTCTGGCCACCACACCTCTGGAACAGGGTATCGGATTTGTTGCGGTCATCCTGGGCGCCGCGAATGTCACCGGCGGATATGTGATCACCGAGCGGATCCTCCAGATGTTCGATCGCAGCGGTAAGAAGTCCGGAAAGGAGGACTGAGATGGTCGATCTCTCTAATCTCATCGATCCGGTCTATATCGCCACCATATTCTTCTTCATCATCGGTCTGCACCGGATGAGCCATCCGCGCACCGCCCGCAGTGGAATAGTCTGGGCCGGCGCCGCCATGCTGCTCGCCACCCTGGTCACGTTCCTTACTCCGGGAATTACCAACCTGGTCCTGATCGCACTGGGAATCGTCATTGGGGGAGGACTCGGATACGTCGCCGCCCGACGCGTAGCGATGACGGATATGCCCCAGATGGTCGCGATCTACAACGGGATGGGAGGGGGCGCAGCGGCCGGAATCGCTGCCGTAGAACTCCTGGGATCGACCGGGACCGCCACCAGTATGCTGGCAGTGGTCGGGGGCCTGATCGGTGCGGTCTCTTTCTCCGGGAGCCTCATCGCGTTCTTGAAGCTCCAGGGATGGATGCGGCCCCGACCCATCACCTTTCCCGGCCAGCAGGTGGTGAACACCGCGGTTCTGGCTCTTGCCGTTCTATCCGGGATATTACTTCTGGTGCAGCCGGCCGGGATTCCTCTTTCTATCGGAGCATATCTTCCTCTCTTCTTTGTCCTCTCTCTCGGGTTTGGTCTCCTGATGACCTTACCCATCGGCGGAGCGGATATGCCGGTGGTCATCTCCATGTACAATGCCTTTACCGGGCTTGCCGTCGGGCTGGACGGATTCTCCTTTGCGACCCCGAATTACGCAATGGTGGTGGCAGGAGTGATTGTGGGGGCAGCAGGGTCCCTTCTCACGCTGCTGATGGCCCGGGCGATGAACCGCTCGATCACCAATGTGCTCTTCGGAGCCTTCGGAGCGATGGAAGAGGCAGGAACCGAGATCCAGGGCAGTATGAAGTCCATCGATGCGGAGGACACCGCCATCATGCTCGCGTACGCGGACCGCGTCATCATTGTTCCGGGATACGGGATGGCCGTTGCCCAGGCCCAGCAGAAAGTAAAGGAGCTGGCCGACCTGCTTGAAAGCAGACATATACAGGTGAAGTTTGCGATTCACCCGGTGGCGGGGAGAATGCCGGGGCATATGAATGTCCTGCTCGCAGAAGCGGGTGTCGAATACGATCATCTCTTTGACCGGGATGAGATCAATCCGGAGTTCCCCAATACCGATGTGGTACTCGTGATCGGAGCCAATGATGTCGTCAATCCTGCCGCACACCGGAAAGGAAGCCCGCTGTTCGGCATGCCCATCCTGGACGTGGAGAAGGCGAAGAATGTCATCGTACTCAAACGGGGTCAGGGAAGAGGATTTGCCGGAATTGAAAATGATCTCTTCTACAAGGACAATACCCGCATGCTCTATGGAGATGCAAAGGATTCGATCACAAAAGTCGTGCAAGCACTGAAAAAAATGTAATCTCCCGGCATACCGGCATACCCGGATTGCACCTTTTTTCCTCTCAGCTTCATGAGGCGATCGGAATCGTAAGAATACGCGAACATTCGTGACATCTGGTAGCTATTGACGGGATTCCTCGGATCCGTTGAGTACAACGATATTCGGCAAACGTTCTTAACTCCGCCTCAGGACACAGGTCATGCAGTGGGCCGCACCGTATCCACCCGTCAGATTTTCTAATATGATCGGATAGGCATCGATTCCGTGCCGGTACACCTCCTTTTTATGCGGAAAGAACTGTCCCTCGTTATGGAGCTGCCGGTAGTCTGCCTGGATCTGGGCGAGCAAATTTCCGTACCGGTGCGGATCGAGGGCGGCTTTTGAGGCCAGATTTTTCATCACCTGCTTGACGACGCGATCCACCTCCACCGTGAGGATAGTTCCATCCCGTATGCAGAGAAAGTTCGGGGCATAGGCCATCTGTTCCAGAGTAGTCAGGTCGATGACATCGAACCCTTTTCCCGTGATATAGGAATACAGGTCCTGAGATTCGCGATCCCGCACATATCTGCCGTCCCCCTCACGGTGATACGTTTCTACCTGCGCCTTTCTCATCAGCAGCTCTGAACCGACGGCCACTCCCCCGGAGGCGACGTTGAAGTACGTGTCCAGGTGCATGTCTACCATGGGATCGACATCCCCCTGGGGAATGAGGGGATGCGCCGGCTGGTGAACCACGCCGACTTCATCGAATCCCATACCAGCATGAAGCATCTGCAGTACCCCTTCTGCGTTGGTCCGATCGCCCGTACCGATGAGAGCGAACTCCTTCAGGGGTATATAATCGCCCCCTTCGAGGGTCGCGGGAGGCGAGGTGGTATGGATAATATCCAGGCCGAGTATGTTCCATAAAAATTCCGTGAGGGCGACCTCCCCGTTTCTCTGCGGTTTTGCCATGCGGGACAGGACGATTCCCCGGTCTGTAACCACCTGCTGGTCTCTCATAAAATACAGGTTAGTGAGCGGCTGCCGTTCCGTAATGTTCAACTGGACCATGCGAGTTCCCTCCCGTGCGTGGAGGTCGACCTGAGGCTGCAGAAGAAGAATATTGAAGAAATGACCGGAATCCAGTATTTCCGCGTTATTCTCAAACTCTCGTTGAGCGAGACGGACCTCCTGTGCGTCGCCGCTGAAACGGAGCACCTGCCGTGCCGCGTCGATCAGGTGGGTGCGAATCTCCGTATCCCGATCCGCTGCAATGAGAATTGCTTCCTTAAGCACGAGAAGCCGTACTCCGAATTCCTCCCGAAGTGTCTGCTCCAGACGGCGGTGTTCTGTACGGGCCCCATACCGGCTGAATGCCCGCTCGTACAGGGAGGCAAACGGTTCCAGCAGGCCAAAGAACATCTCGATACCCGGGCGGTGAACCACTGCGGTCTTCAGCGGGTCCCATTCCGCCCGGACTCCTGCTTT
This sequence comes from Methanolinea tarda, assembly GCA_037916685.1. GTDB lineage: Archaea > Halobacteriota > Methanomicrobia > Methanomicrobiales > JACTUA01 > JAJRCM01. The sequence goes on along the minus strand of JBAIXL010000245.1, from coordinate 3,113 downwards.
CATTCTCGGGTCATCCCTTGTTCATGTAGAGGTATCCGAGAATTCCCGCCGCTCCATGCAGTTTGTTCTCTGCCTGTCTCCATACGATCGACTGGGGGCCTTCCAGTGCGTCATCGGTGATCTCCAGACCCCGGTGGGCAGGTAGGCAATGCATGACCACGGCATCGGGGTTTGCGACACTCAGAAGGTCTGCGTTAATCTGGTACCCTTGAAATATCCGCATCCGTTTCTCCCGTTCTTTCTCCTGCCCCATGCTTACCCAGACATCGGTGTAGAGGACGTCCGCACCGGTCGAGGCCTTCTTTGGCTCCCGAAAGAGTGCCAACTGTGCTCCACTCTCACGGGAGATCTTTCTGGCCTGGCGCAGTACCTCGCCGTCGGGTTCGTACCCTCTCGGGCAGGCCACCCGCATCTGGATGCCGGTCAGGGCGGCACCCAGGAGAAGTGAATTACACACATTGTTGCCATCCCCGATGTAGGTGAGAGTCAGCCGGGAAAGGTCCTTTTTAACTTCCAGGAGGGTATACAGATCGCTGATGACCTGGGTGGGGTGCTCCAGGTCGCTCAGACCATTGATGATGGTCACGCCGGAAAACTTCTGCAGCTGGTGCAGCGTGTCATGGGTATACACCCGGCCGACGATCCCATCCAGATAGGAACCCAGCACCCGTGCGGTATCCTTAATCGGTTCGCCGCGGCTGGCCTGGAGATTATCTGACTGCAGATACAAAGCATCCCCTCCGAGGCGATGAATGGCGGTCTCGAAACCGGTTCTCGTACGGGTGGACGGTTTTTCAAACAGCAGACCCAGGACGAATTGGCTCAGATCCCGGATCTCAGTCCTCTTACGGATAGCCTTTTTGTATCTTCGGATACGATCGAATATTTCGACAATCTCCTCAGCATTCAGGTCGGAAAGGGAAAGTAACGAACGGGGCACACGATCACTCCAGGGCGATTTGTCCACGGCCATACGGACACGAGCAGAGAAATGTCTGTAGTACTCGGAAAACACACTGGGTCCAGCATCCCGTGATGAACAGGTCCATGAATGGAAACCTCGCACCGACATACTACGGATCCCTATAAAAAGCCTCTGTAACTCCACAATGCAGTATATTCGTCCTGCATTTTACCCTGATCTTCGGGAGATGCCGGTTATCCGAGGATTAGATGAGATCGGGGGGACGCAAGATTTATACCCTGATCATACCTTACGGATCCATCGTTCCTGTATATGTCGACGATGCCCGAAGGGAGTAGGATATATGATTGAAGAATTACCAGGAGGCAGCGGAGTGGTGGGATTCCGTCTCAGTGGGGAAATCACGGAGGAGGACTTTACGGAAGTCCTTGTGCCGGCCCTGGAAAGGTCCCGTGAAACCTACGGGATCGTCCGCCTGATCATCGAAGTAATGGATTTCAAGGACGAAACCATCGGGGCGATGATCGAGGACTACCGTCACCAGGCGAGATTCCCCCACCTCGAGAGGGAGGCGATCGTGGGAGATGAGGATTGGAACAAATGGACCGGTCCGTTCCGCGATTTCTTTTTCCTTTTCCCTGACGTCGAGGTGCGTTTCTTCCGGCACGATCAGAGGCAGGAGGCCTGGGACTGGATATACGAGGGTCTGCCTCATCGAACGATCTAAGCGTCCGGTACCATGACGAACGGCCAAAATTTTGATATTATCGGGTCTCGATCACGAGACCCCGGTTATCTACCCGGGTGTGGATCGCCATAGTCAGACCCAGGCTTTTCATGATAGATCGTATCTCCGCTTCCTCCTTCTCGGTGATGACGGCAATGGAAGGTCCTACGGAGCTCATACCCACAAACTCGAGGCCCGCTTCCCGCAGCTGATTCATGATCCGGTAGATGCCGAATCCATGATGTTCTACCTCGGCACGCTTGGATCCGCGGAATTCGATTTCCCACACGATCTCTCCAATACGCTTCAGATCCTGTCGCTCCAGCGCCGGAACCAGATCCATAAGAAACATATACGCCTTCAGATCCCGATCGCGGTAGTCCAGGTCACGGGCACGGTTCATCAGCAGCTCAAACTCCTGGGTACCCGCAGAGGAGATCTCGGAAGGGGGGATGAGAACATACACATCTTTTCCATCAGCGAAGGTGTGCTGATAGGCAAGACTGAGTTCGTCTCCCATGATCGCCATGCCTCCGTGCACGCTGACCGCGGGTCCGACTCCGGTCTCGAATCCATACGCGATCAGTTCCTCGGAAACTTCCTCCACAAAATTGTTACCGAGGAGAAGCCGCAGCTGATCGGAAGAGAGGGGGGAACCCAGCGCGTAATTCATGGCGGTGATGGTGGCGATCATGATGGTGCTGGTAGAACCCAGACCGACATGCTTGTACTGGTGATCCCGGGCGCGGATACGGAACCCCCCCTCGTAACCCGTCGTATGGGCGAATACCTGCACAAGGTGCTGAAGGATAGGTCGTCTCTCGTAATCGATCTCCAGACCGTTCGGGATGCATTCCACTTCTGCGGTACAGTAGATCTGAACCGCGAAACCGATCCCTCCACCGCCGGGTCTCCCCGGTGCGAAGCGGTTCATGTCCAGCACAGAAAGATGGATGCGGGCAGGAGCGGTCACCTTCACCACCCCTTCAACTGGTTGTAACGGGTACTTCTGTTCATAGCCCAGCGTGTGCAGGTTCTCCCCTGGTTTGAAGGAGATGAATTCATACTCCACGCGGTCAAGGTCTCCACCCCGTATCTTCATGATGGGCATCGACATCACCAGAATTTAATGGTGAGTATCCACAACGAGGACTGATATGCCTTCCGATCAGTGGGCGCCCGGTTGTGGGGGTTCATCGAGGAGCAACATAGAAAAGGAAACGTTCACCTGTCCTCTTCGTCCTGTGCATCTCCGACCTCCTCCCAGAAACAGGAGAGGGATCGCCAGAGGATATCCCGAAGTTCACCGATGGTATCGGTATCTTTTTCGGGAAGAGATTTTTCACGGGTGTCGTACAGGATCCGATTCACCTCAATCTGGATGAAGGGGATACCGGTATGCCAGTAGTGTGCGTTGGTGATAAATCCCCCCATGAATGGATCATTGATTCGCACCTCGTC
>JBAIXL010000244.1:0-1509 GCA_037916685.1 Methanolinea tarda | reverse complement strand
CCTCATCAAAGGAATCCCAGCAGGTGATGCAGATGATGGGATCCTTCTCCGGAGAAGGGAATCCGTGCGAATCATCGCATTCGATGTCCAGCATACAGACCCGGGCCGGGACGGATACCTCCGCCGGTGTGAGCGCAGAAACATCGGCATGGTTCGACGGAGAACAGACTCCCCCGGTAAGCTGGCGATCGATCATAAAACGGGTGGTGAACGGGATGTCTGCCTCAAAATGTTCGTACCGATCGCGGATATCCCGCACATCCGTGGGTCTGCGGACATAGAGGCGGCGCAGGAGTGCACCTTTGATCGAACGGTAGGTCACCCCTTTTTCGACTTCCACGGTGGAGGGATGATCCATCCGGTCCGCCTGATCCGCCGGAACATAGAAATAAGGACGAAATCCCGTCACTTCCAGGTGCTGAAGGCTGCGTTGCTCATCGCGGCCGAAGATGTGAACGATCGGACCCTCCGGCGAATTGGTGTACTCCACCTGATTGATGGAGGTGCGTATCCCTGGGAACTGGCAGAGTGCGGGGGTGGGTGTCATGGAATCTCAATGAGGAAAGAGCGGTCCAATCATTTCCTGGACCGCCCGGGCCGCGGCCGAGAAGTGTTCCTGTTCCCATGCGTCCAGTGCCCACTCTTCGATGGACAGAACGCCTCCCCAGCCTACCACCGCCGGCACGCCCAGGGAACAACCGCTTGCTCCATATTCCCCCTGCAGGACGCAGGAGACGGGAACGAGTACATTGGCGTCATCAATCACCATCTCCATGAGGTTGATCAGGTGGGCTGCGGGGCCAAACAGCGTCCCGCCCTTTCCCCGTATGATCTCCATGCTCGCTCCCCTCAGTTGAAGGAGGATCTCCTGACGCTGCTCAGGTGGAATCCTGCCATAGAGACGGCTGAATATAGGGACCTGATGTTCTCCATGCTCCCCCAGAACCCATCGTGGACCCTCAATTTCACGAAGGTTCATCTCCAGAGCAAACCGGGCACTGTCCAGCTGCCCTCCGAAACCTATACAGCGTCGGGGCTCCAGGGACGCGGAGCGAGAGAGATAATAGTTGATCACATCCACCGGATTTACCACCGTGATCAAAGTTCCCTGGAATCCGGTCAGATACGGTGCACAGGATCTGGCTACATCCAGATTCGCGGTGAGAAGCTCTGCCCGGCTCTTTACCGACGGATCCCGAGGCACTCCTGCCGTAAAGACGCACAGATCGGTGGTCCGAATCTCTTCCGGCTCCGTGGAAATATCCAGGTCTGGCATCGCATGCAACAGATCCTTAATCTGGGCATCCAGCAGCCCCGGCGCCTTCTCCACCAGGACCAGCTCGTCCGCGAGTCCCAGGTAGGTGGCTAGAAAGGCAACCTGACCTCCAATACGCCCGACTCCCACGACGGAGAGGCTCGTCATGCACACATATAGGTATGCTAATAATAAAAAAGGCCACAATCGTACCCATGGTTACGCTCCGAGAAGGCCCTGTGGAGATCGGGCAT
>JBAIXL010000243.1:0-1617 GCA_037916685.1 Methanolinea tarda | reverse complement strand
AAAGGGCGGCAGGGCCCGTTCGCCGTGGATCAGTCGTTCCTGATCTACGACAACGCGCCCCGTTCGTTCAACCTCGGCTTAATGATCGAATTGTGAGCATGCGCCACACTCTGCAGGATGCGACCATGAAACGGACAGGATTGATCATTGCTCTGATGCTGGCGGCATGCACGGCAGCTTCCCCTCAGCTCAGGGATTACCGGGTGCACAGCCGGGGCTTGCTCCACCAGACGGTTTACAACACAGGCGAGGTCGGAAGAGCCTACAGCTCCGCCGGGACCGTTCAGCCCGGATTTCCGTGCCTGGAATGGCCGCCGAACTCCACGATGATCCTCGACCGGGTGAACTATCCGGGACAGCACAACTCCTTCGGCAGCGGCATCTACGTCGCGGCAACCACACGGACGAACGGCCGGCTCTACAGCTACGACGGCGCAGTCACCGAAAGCAACGGAGAAAACCCGTCACCGGTCGAGGGAATCTACAGCAGTCCGATCTCGATCGACCGGGTGGAGAACTACCCTGTTCTTGAGGACGGGAGCGTCAATCCGGCCTACAATCCGGATGAAGCGGAGGAGATCATCACCGCCCGATGGGACTGCCTGGCAACGCCCAGCGCGACTACCACGGTACCTCTCGGCATCCGGGTGACGCGCACGAGTCGCGAGTGGAGCTTCCCCGGGTACGACAGCTTCATCATCTATGAATATTCGTTTGAGAACACCTCTTCAGACACTCTGAGAGACGTCAGCATCGTCTTCGCAAATTCCTTTGCCCCCTCGATGTTCGGATATCAACGGAAAGTCGGTCAATGGGCCGAGGTGGATTACCGGGGTCAGCCGCCCGACGGCGCCGGAAATCAGTTCGCCCGCTTCGATACGAAACGATGGATGACCTACAACCACGACCGGGAAGGAAATCCCGATTCGGTTTACTTCGACGAATGGTCCACTCCGGGGAACCGGGGCGGTCTGAACTCTCCGCAGGCTGCCGGACTGATCATGCTCCATTACGATTATGCTCACCTTGCGCAGAAGAATCAGACCGCGCAGGCCTGGATCTCGCCGTCCGATACCGCAGGGGCGTGGGATGTAAACAACAAGCTGAAGCAGCCCTTCCTCCTGCGGTATGAGAATGGGAATCTTCCGGCGACGAAAACGCAGGCGTGGATGAATACCGCGCTGCAGCGGAAAACGGGAATCGCCCAGGGTTCGAACGATTCTCTGAGATTCTTCGACCCGTACAACTTGTTTAATCCCTATTACTGGATGGGAAGAACCAAGGGTTCGGTAAGCCTCTCGTGGTGGCAGCCGGTGGTCCGCGGGTACGGATTCCATCCCTATCTTCTCCCCCCGGGCGAGGTGCTCCGGTTCGCAGTGGCGGAAGTTGTGGGTTATGGTCCGGGCGTGGCCGGAGACCGGATCTATCAGGATCTCGGCGGGATGACCCGCGATGGGGTTGATGTCGGTGGAATGCACTTCACCCCGGTACCGAGCTGGTACGACACACTCCAGTACCCCTACCTGGGGCCGCTTGGATATATCGGCAGCCGATACCTCCAGACGCACCCGCTTCCCTGGTACGTCACGCCGGGTGTGGTATCAATCCGGGACGTTG
>JBAIXL010000242.1:0-1532 GCA_037916685.1 Methanolinea tarda | reverse complement strand
ACCGTAACAAAAAATCGTTTTTTTACCACCTATTTTGGTGGCCTGTACACGCAGATTATGAAGAGTTCTCTCTGGAAGGGTGCCTTTATGATGGGAAGCGGTGCCGCCATTGCCCAGGCCATCGGGGTGGCGGCGCTTCCCGTCATTACCCGGCTGTATTCACCCTCCGATTTTGGTATTCTTGGTTTGTTCATCTCGATCGTAACTATACTGCTGGCGGTCACCTCACTGGGGTATGAGTTTGCCATCCCGCTGCCAAAACAGGAACGCGGCAGTTTCCATTTGTGTGTGCTGTGCTTCGTGATCCTGATATCCACATGTGCACTGCTCTCGGTAGTCATGGCGGTATCCGGCGGTTTCATTGCCGATGTCTTTAAAATCCAGGCAATTATGCCCTATTTCTGGGTAATAATCCTGGGACTTCTGTGCAGTGGCACGTACACCATCCTCAATTACTGGGCGACACGCCAGCGGGACTATGCAACAATCACCCATACCCGGATTAACCAGAGTATCTCCGGAGCGATCGCGAAAATATCCCTCGGGGCACTCCTTGCCGGGCCTATAGGACTGCTGATCGGGCAGATTTTTATCAATGCGGCCGGTATCGGGACGATCGGGAAAAAATTCTGGAAAACAAATAAAAATTATGTGCATGTATCGGTTGACAACCTGAAACAGGTCGCCAGGAAGTACTGGGATTTCCCGGTATTTTCCGTGCCCGCCCAGCTGATCAGCAGGATCGGGCTTCAGCTGCCGGTAATCGCCCTGTCAGCAATCTACGGTACCGATGTCACCGGACTGTATGTTTTATCCTATTCCATGGTAACGCTGCCGGCCTCATTGATTTCCGGCTCGATCGCCCAGTCCTTTTATGCCGAAACCGCCAGGATTATACGGGAAAATCCCGCCATCCTCATGCACCAGTTCACGGAAACCGTCAAAAAACTGTCCTATATTTCGGTTCCGCTCATCGTTATTCCCTCCCTTGTCTCTCCTTTCCTGTTCCCGATCGTATTCGGGAATTCATGGAAAGATGCCGGGATATATGTCCTTCCCCTCGTGTTGGTGGCTGTGTCATCCTTTATCGTGGTCCCGACCTCAAAACTGGCATTGTTCGGATGCAACCACTGGGAATTCGGCTTTCATGTCGCCCGGACAAGCTTATTGATTTTTGGCTTTTTCATTGCGTATGCCCTCCATTTCACCCCGTTTTACGCACTGGTGCTCTATGGAAGCTTAATGATGATCTCGTATGGGGTCCTGCTGTTGTTAAATATCATGGCGATTCAACGGACGGCATCCTCATCAGGGAATCCAGAACAGGAATTGACGGAATAACCGAATATTGTCAGTATTCAACCCCGCTCCTCCTGTTGATATGCACCAATTCAGACTCTTTATGGAGTCGGAGGGGACTGCGCCTGTCCCCCCGAACCGCCCCTGCGCTTTGGGAGGGTGCTGGTATTACCTTTTCAGGTGGTATTACCGGTATTGATCGTAAGGGCTATTCTGATGCTGATGAGTAGTCT
>JBAIXL010000241.1:0-8669 GCA_037916685.1 Methanolinea tarda | reverse complement strand
ACAGAACAGATGATGGAATATCTCAACGCATGCAAATGATATATGGGAAATAAGGTCAATCCATAGTCTGAACCTATATGGCGGATGAGAAGAGGCTGTTGAGCGAGGCGGACGGATACCAGCTGCTCCGTCGTTATGATATACCGGTCCCAAAACATGCCGTGGTCCAGGACAGGGAAGGGGCGGGCAGAGCCGGAGAAGAGATAGGGTTCCCTGTGGTCATGAAGATCGTCTCACCGGATGTATCCCATAAGAGTGATGTGGGAGGCGTGATCACCGGAATCGGAGATCGGAGTGCGGCGGAACGTGCATTCGATACCATCACGGAACGAATGCGCAGGACGCTTCCAGAGGGGCACATCGCCGGTATCATCGTCGAACAGCAGATGCCCAAAGGTCTGGAACTGCTGATTGGGGGGAGAGTCGACCCTTCCTTTGGAAGAGTGATTACGTTCGGAATGGGGGGAACCCTGGTGGAGCTGTTACGGGATGTATCGATGCGTATCCTTCCCCTCAACCGTGAGGAAATGCGGGCGATGATCCGAGGGATCCGGGGCTACCCTCTGATCGGGGGATACCGGGATCTTCCTCCCCGGGATGAGGAGACGCTGCTGGATATTATGGAAAAGGTGGTCGCCTTGTTTACCGAGGACGACCGCCTGGTGGAGTTCGATATCAATCCGCTGTTCCTGTACGAGAAGGGCGGGTGCGTGGTCGATGCCCGTTTTTTAGCTCTCCCCGCTCCGCAGATGTTCAATCCGCCCGTGGTGGAGGATGCCCCTTTCCGTCTCTTCCATCCTCAATCTATCGCGGTGGTAGGCGCCTCCTCCGATCCGAACAAGATCGGGTACGTCATCATGCGCAATCTGCTGTCTTTTCCTGGAACCCTGTATCCGGTGAATCCGCACCATGATCTCATTCTGGGGAGGACGGTATACGCGTCTCTGGAGAATCTCCCCGGACCGGTCGATATGGCGATCATCGCGGTGCCGGCTCCGGCGGTACCGACAGTCGTCCAGCAGGCGGCAAACCGGCGCATTCCTCTTGCCATTATCATCTCGGCCGGATTCCGAGAGACCGGGGAGGAAGGGAGGAAACGCGAGGAACAGGTACGGAAGATCGCACAGGAAGGTGGTATGCGCATTCTGGGGCCGAACTGCCTGGGAGTCATCCTGCCCCATCAGGGAATCAATGCCACATTCGACCCGATCACCCCCCGCCCGGGTTCCATTGGTTTCGTCTCCCAGAGTGGGGCGGTCATCGCCACCGTGCTGGACTGGAGCGTCTCGGAGGGCATCGGATTCTCCGCCGTGATCAGCGTGGGAAACCAAGCAGACCTGGGTTTTGATGAATTCCTGAAATTTCTTGACCAGGACGAACAGACCCGGGCGATTATTCTGTATATCGAGGAGATCGTTAACGGAAAAGAATTCATGGAAACCGTGCACCGGGTTTCGGACAGGAAACCCGTAGTGGCGATCAAGTCCGGCTCCTCACGGAGAGGGAAGGAAACCGCATCCTCCCATACCGGTTCGCTCGCCGGTTCCTACGAGGTCTATATGGCGGCGTTCCGCCAGGCAGGGGTGATGACCACCCAATCCCTGCGCCAGGCCTTCCAGCTGGCGGAACTGCTATCGTCGGAAGGGTATCCTCAGGGTACCCGATCCATCGTAATCACCAGTGCCGGAGGGTTTGCCGTTCTTGCCTCCGATTACGCCGAAACGCACGGGGTGCAGTTGATCGATCTGCCCGAGGAGTTGGTTCAGGAGCTGAACACGTTTCTGCCTCCTGCCTGGAATCACCACAACCCGCTCGATCTGGTGGGGGACACGGGTGCCGATCGGTTTGCCCGGGTGTTTGATGTGATGATGCGACATCAGGACCTGTGGGATATCGCGTTTGTGGTGGCGGTCCCTTCGGCCATCCTGGATCCCAATCACCTCGCCCAGGAGATCATCCGTTTTTCATCCCACAGCCACCGCATGGTCGTGGGTTGCCTCCTGGGAGGGGACAGTATGAAGAGCGGAGTGACACAGTTGAGAGAACAGGGAATCCCCAACTTCTCCGAGCTGGAAGATGCCTTCATCGCGGTGGCCCGATCCTGCTCCTTCTCTGAAAAATGCCCACCCCATCTCTAACCGGAGGACCTGTTCGGTGAACCGCAAGGGGAATAGATGGCGCAAACCGGAACTCCTCGCACCCGCCGGATCGTTTGAAGCGCTGCGAGCCGCGGTAGGAGCGGGAGCGGATGCGGTGTATCTGGGAGGACGGAGATTCGGCGCACGGGCGTATGCGCAAAATTTTGACGATGGAGAGCTGGTAGAAGCCCTTGACTATGCCCACCGGGCAGATGTACGCGTCTACGTGACTGTGAACACGCTTCTTACGGATGCAGAACTTCCGGAGGCGGCACGGTTCCTTCTGTTTCTGTATGAGCGGGGTGTGGATGGCGTGCTGGTGCAGGATCTGGGCCTGATCGGGTTTGCGCGAACCATGATTCCCGGGCTATCCCTTCACGGATCCACCCAGATGACCCTGCACAACCATGGGGGTGTGCAGTGGGCGGCAAAACTGGGGCTGGAGAGAGTGGTTCTCGCCCGCGAGCTGGGCATATCAGAGATACGCCAGATCGCGATGGATCAGAGAGGATATTCTATTGGTCTGGAGATTTTTGTCCATGGGGCGCTCTGTTACAGCTATTCCGGTCAGTGTCTCCTCTCCTCCGCTATCGGAGGAAGAAGTGGAAATCGTGGGCGTTGCGCGCAACCCTGCCGTAAACCCTACCTCTTTGTGCAGGGTCCTGTGGACGAGTACGATCGTCTGATCCGGCCTCAGTCGCTCTCCACCCCTTCGTACTGTCTTTCCACACGGGATCTTTCCACCTATCGACATCTCCGTGAGCTCCTTCGTCTTCCCATCGAGGCGATGAAGATCGAGGGGCGCATGAAATCACCGGAGTACGTGGCCACCGTGGTGCGCATCTATCGTGCCGCGATCGATGGAATCGCGGACGGAACCTGGTCGCCCCGCCCGGAAGACGAGCAGGATCTCCTGCTAGCCTTCAACCGCGGATTCACGGCCGGGCATCTTCTCGGGGAACCGGTCATGGGGGCATCACGGCCGGATCACCAGGGCGTATTTCTGGGAACCGTGGTCGGGTATGACACCGCTACACAGACGATCACGATCCGGTGGACCGGGAACACCATCCCGGAGAAGGGGGACGGTGTGCAATTCATCGATGATACGGGAAAGGAATACGGGCTGCGTATCAACCGTCCTCCTGTCCACTCCGGATCGTTTCTATATCTGCATGGGCCGGAGTCGATATCTCCTGGAGCTCAGGTGTTCCTGACCGGCCGGGCGTCCCTGGCTCGAGAGGCGGAAAAGGTGATGAAACGATCGTTCTTCCGCCCCATCCCGGTGGATGTCGAGATCTCATGGGACGGGCAGAGAGCCATTTTCCAGGGGGTCCTGCACCCGAGGGATCGGGATATCTCCTTCCGGTACGAATCCCCGCTGGGGTGGGAAGAAGCACGAACTCAACCTTTATCGGAGGGCCAGATCCTCCAGCAGCTCCGGAAAAGCGGGGGGACCCCGTTCATGCTGACCGTACAGTTGAAGGAATATCCCGGAGGGCTGTTTCTTCCCCTCAGCGGCCTGAACACTCTGCGGAGGGACCTGGTGAGGTACCTGGAATCGCTTCTCGTGATGAGTCACCTCCCGTCCCCTGAAGCGGTCTCCGAGGCACGCACTCGGCTTACCTCCTATCGCCCAGGTCGGAATCCCTCCTCCCGAATCGAAGACTGTGAACTCTTTGTATGCGTCCACTCCCAGGATGGGGCGGTGGCGGCAATGGAGGGAGGAGCCGATTCCATCGGTCTGCAGGCCCCCCCGGATGAGGTGATACCGGTTCTGCGACTCTGCCGGGAAAGAGGTATCCCCCTGATCTGGATCTGGCCCCGCATCATCCTGGAGAAAGAGCTGGAAGACTGGCTCACCAGCCTTTCCTTCGTCGAATCCCACGGGCTTACGGGGGTGATGGTCTCTGGGGCCGGGTTTGCCCGCGCCGTGCAGGACCGACACCCTCATATCAGACGGTGGGGATCACCGGACCTGAACGTTTGGAATCACTGCACGGTCCAGATGCTGGCTCCTTATTTTCATGCCCTGATCGTATCGACGGAATCCTCCCTTACCATGATACGGGATCTCTCCGGGCGGCTGTTAAAAGGTTCTCCATCTCTGGGCTGCCTGGTACAGGGGAATCTGGAAGTGATGGTCAGCGAAAATTGTCTGGAGAATGGAATTCCCTATTTGGAAGGGGGATCCCAGGGTCTTCGGGACAGCCGGGATCGCATCTTCCCGGTCACACAGGATGCAGAGGGACGAACACATATATACAACGCGGTGGAGACCTGCTACATCGATCACCTGCCGGCACTCCGGGAGGCAGGAATTTCGTCCTTCGTCATCGAGGCCCGAAACCGGAGTCCTCGGTACGTGCGGGAGATCACCTCGCTCTACCGGGAAGCCCTGCGCCGATCCGAGCAGGGGGATGACGTCGGCGATCTGAAAGAAGAAGTACGGAAACGATCCCGGGGAGGCCTGACTCTCGGGCCTCTACGGAAAGGACTGAAGGAGGAGACATGAACCATATACCGCTATCCCTTGTGGTATCGACGCGAACCCACGAGGAGGTAGAGAAGGCAGCGTTGCTGGGAGCCGACCTGATCGAGATCCGTCTCGACCTGTTGACCTCTCCGATGCTCCAGCCCGAAATGTTAGACGATCGGAGGTACCCTCCGCTGATCCTGACCCTGAGGAGCCGGAAGGAGGGAGGATTATTTTTTGGAACCCGTGAAGAGTGGAGGAACTCTCTCGATCCATGGCTGGACCGGGTGTCCTTTGTCGATGTGGAATCCGACTTCCATGAGTTTGCGGGAGAACTCCGGTCCAGAGGTAAAAAGGTAATCGCCTCCTGGCATTCTCCTCTCATGCCCACTATGTCGGATCTCGTACGGAGGGAGAGGTCACTGCGATCATTTGGGGATATCCCCAAGATCGTGGTCACACCCGCAAGCAGTTCCGACCTGCTCCACCTGCTCTCCTTCACCCTTCAGGCGGAAAAACCCATCTGCACCGGGGTTTCCGGGTCCCGGTTCCGGTACGGTCGTGCTCTTCTTCCGCTGTTTGGCTCAGGATTTGCATTCTGTCATGCCGGGATCCCCACCGCGGAAGGGCAGTATCATATTCAGGAGTTCAGGAAATTAATTGGAGACCTGTTGAAATAATCTCCGATTAAGATTAAGATTAGATAATTAAAATTATTAAATTATTTTATTTAAATAAAAATAATAGAAATGATTAAATAATATAAGATTTTATAAAAGTAAATAAAAAGACATACTATAAAGTTATGTCTATTCGCGAAGGGATCACCCCAAGGAATAAGAATAACCTATGACCGAGACGCGTTCCCCTGCCATTCTGGCCCCGACCCATCAAACCCGTGTGATTCCACTCCCTTCATCCCGCTTGCCCCTGTCCGAATGCATGGATCAGATGTCCCGGGAGCTGGAGGAGTATGGTGTCGATTCCTTAACACTTCGGGAAATCTCCGGGAGACTGAATATCCTCACCCAGCAGCTTCATCAGGTTCAATCCGGTAGGAATGCCGATCGGGTCCCGGACCTCCTTCGACAGACGATCGCGACCATGCAGGAAGCGGGATTGATTCTGAGAATGATGGCCGTTACGGAACGAGGACACCTGCCAAAGGAGCTGATCGATCATCTCTCCCGCATCCGTTTATATATTGACCAGACGCTTTCAGAGAGCCGAAGTTTGCTGGATGCGATTGGTCCGAGGAACGGGTAATCTCTATATGGGATTCCCTTTACAGACAGATGTCCCTCGCCATAAGGATCTAAATAAAAAAAAATTGGTACCTCTGTTCAGGGGCCCACAATCAGGGCTTCATAGGATTCCAGCACGGCATCAGTGAGCAGGTTGGATTTCTTTGTAAGCTCGATCATCCGGTGGACGAGCCCCTTCAGTTGAATATTCAGATCCCGGATCTGCTCCCGTGTAAGGAGCCCCCGGAACGAATATTGTTTCATCTGTTCTTCGACCACCTGGCAATCCAGGAAAAACTGACTGACGATCCGATTCGCTTCGGAAGGTGAGCTGATCCCGCGGTTCTCATCCTTCCCAAGGATCGTATCTAGATCACTGACCTGGAGCTCGATTCGATTGAGAAGGGCGATCACGGAGGAACGGGCCTCCTCCCGTTCCGCCTCTCTCACTTCAGAAAAGGTCTCCTCGGAGGCACGGAATCGTGCGCACTCCAGTTCCAGTGCATGGACCATGTTCTTCACCAGGTCCCGGTCCATTCCCTCGAGTCGGTCCGCGGTCTTTTCCAGGCGGGCGATCTCGGTTTCGAGTTTCTTGTAAAAACCGTCCTGGTCAAATTCCACGATCACTCCCCCATTTCCGCATATCCCTCTTCCCAAGATATATGTGCAACTATATAAATTGAGTCAGATCATTTATTCATGCTGATTCGGTCCCACGTCGGATATGTGTCCGTATCCTCCGGAATAACCACAAAACTTTCGGAACCGTTTGCCGGGGACTATCCAATGCGTCCATGGGTAACCACGAATGGACCTGTATCTGATTTCTAGGCAGATACGGGACAGAATCCCGATCACTGAGATCGTTTTCTGGTCATTGAAGGTCGGGAGTCCTCTGACGTTTCCTGGTGAGTAATTGCTTCCACTAGCACCTGCGCCTGATCGATCTCTCCGTTTTCGGCGTGTCTACGGATTGAAAAGGTGGTGTCAGAAAGGAGTTTTTTAACCAGGGTATGGGTGAGGTCATCAAGGATGGACTCGATTCTTGGGTCCGTATTTCCTATCCGATGCAATGCGCGGTCCCGTTCCCGCAGGCGGATCGCTTCCGCCCAGGTGTACAGTCCTGCGAGCATGTCATCCACAGACGCCCTCTTGACCAGCCGGATACAATGATCCAGTTCATCCCTTAGAAGCTCTTTCGCCTGTGCCATCTCTTTTCTTCTGGCCTGGATGTTATTTTCACTGATCTCCCGCAGGTCGTCCACGGTGTACAGGTGGATCCCATCGATCCGTTCTGCCCCCTCCTCCACATCCCGTGGCTGGGCGATATCGATGAGAATCAACGGGCGGGGATGTTCTTCCAGGGGCCATGTGCGTCCGTCCATGGCGAGTTTCAGTGGTTCGCAGTGTACGATGGGATGGGGTGCCGAGGTGCAGGAGATCACCACATCGGAGAGAGTGATGTAGTGATACAGTTCCTTAAGATTTACTGCCTTTCCTCCGGTCTTTTCGGCCAGGGCCACCGCACGTTCATAGGTCCTGTTTGCCAGGTAGATGGCAGAGAGTCCCTTCGCCGCCAGCGCTTTGGTCACCAGCATGCCCATCTCACCGGTTCCCACCACCAGGATATGCCGCTGTTCCAGGCTGCCCAGCAATTGTTCCGCAAGACTCACAGCCGCTGATCCGATGGATACGGCCCCCCGGTTGATTGCCGTCTTTCTCCGTACCTGGATTCCCGTGTGGATCGCCTTGTCCATACAGATCCTCAGCAGGGGAGACAGGGTCCCCATCTCTTCTGCGGCAAGGATGGCTTTCTTCATCTGGCCGATGATCTGGTCTTCTCCTACAATGAGGGAGTCCATCCCTGAAGCCAGTTCGAGAAGGTGACGGAGGGCTTCCCCATTCTCCCGCATGGTAAATTTTTTCCGTCCCGTTTCGACCAGGAAGTCCGCGAGGGATCGCGAATCCCCCTGAACCAGTATCTCCACCCGATTGCAGGTTTGGAGAAGCACCACTCCCCTGAATCGTTCTCCTGCCCTCTGCAGAAAGGCCTTCTCGTCTGGATACCGGGACGCCTCCAGGGTCGCCACGTCGGCATCATGGTGCGAGAGAACGGCCACGGTCAGGGGAACGGGCAGTTCGTGTTTCATGCGAGGTACCTCTCTTGTACCAGGGACCATGCGGTCTCCGGGTCCGTCTTCAGCCGGTTCCAGATATCCGGGTCCGCGATGGCGTCTCCGAGAATCCTGCGTCTCTCCTCAGCAGAGGATGCAGTTTTTTTCAGCTCAGAACGGAGTCGCTCCTGAAGGTCGATCATACGGTCAAACGCTTCCCGGGATGGTTCCAGCTGCGATCGAAGGTAGCGGGAGAATCCGGGGCTTCTTCCGTAGGTTGCCACTGCGATAAGAAAGTTTTTTCCTTCCAGGATGGCAGGCAGAATCACATCACCGGGACTCCCGTTGGCGTTGTTAAACAGGATGGACTGTTTCCGGCATACGGAGCCGATGCGATCATTGATGTCCCGGCGGGATGTGGCGGCGATCACGAGAAATGCCTCCCCGATGAGTAGCCGGATCTCGTCTTCCGAGACCTCACGGAGATCTTTCTTCCGGAGTTCTGCCTTGATTCGGTACAGATCTTCAGAAAAAGAACGGCTGATAAGGGTGAGATCGCAGTTTCTGAAATAGAACGCCTTTCGTGCTGCTACGGGCCCCCCTCCAAAGATCACCACTCTTTTCCCGGTGAAGTCGACCATCAGGGGGATCATCATTCTTTGTATGGATGGGAAGAGACATCAATGTGCCGGATGCA
>JBAIXL010000240.1:0-3017 GCA_037916685.1 Methanolinea tarda | reverse complement strand
AGTGGACGAGATCGCGGAGATCCCGCACCAGTTCGGGCATCATTCCCCGAACCGTCTCCTGAATATGTGAAGCTTTCATGGCGAGTATCTTCCTGTATATTGTGTACAACCCTCGAAGGGTGAGCATCGTGGCCGTATGAGGTTTCTCGTATCCTCAATTCTACATCAACGTATCGGCTCAAAATTCCTGTAACTGGGCGGGTAACGGGGACCTTTTTCAATAGGACGCTTCGGGGTGGCCGCGCAGGACCTGCAACAGATTCTCCATGCCTTCCTTTCCGATGGTCTTCTGGCTGCCGTGCATCATATCAAAGTGTTCGATGCCGAGCATGGCCGCCAGGGATCGCTCCAGCATCCCCCCCAGAATCAGGTCCACTTCCTTCTCCCGGAGTTTCCTCACCAGCAATTCCTGATCGGGTTCAACAAGAATTTCGCTCTCTGTTAATTCCTGGAGTTTTTCTCTCGTCCCCGTGTCAAAATCCAGAACGATCAGTTGAGGTTCCAGACCGAGTTCTTTGAGAAACCGGGTGAAGGCGACAGCACGGGTCGGTCCGCCGATGATCGCGATTCTCCGCATCGGCAGGGAGGGGATATCGGGTGTGTCCCGGTCTTCAGCGGGATGGGACATTCCCAGGGCTTCCTCGATTTGGGAGGAAAACAGGGTGGTTGCCCGCGATCCGATAGGCAGATCTGCTATCCGATACGGGGTGCCAAATCGCTGGTGCAGGAGTTCTGCCGCATCTATGCCCGAGGACTCACAGAGGACGAGGTTCAGCGCAGCGGAGCCCATCCGTTCGATGTCGTGAACCGAGGCGCCCGCGGGCAGGACCGAGATTACCGAAATCCCCCTCCGATTCAGGAGGGAGATCAGTTCCTTCAGGTCCGGACCGCTTCGCAGCACCCCCACCAGATTTACCGATCGGGGCACAATTTCATCGAACCGTACAGCCATCGCGTCCACCAGGCTTCGCAGTGTCTCCTGTTGACCCTGGCGGAAATCCCCCTCGAATCCCCCTGCGGCAATCCCGATCACCCGTGCCCGGGTTTGTGCCTCCCGGGCGGCAGAAGCGACGTCCTCACCGATGATACTGGAGGCACAGCAGGAGAGGACTGCGATCACGTCAAAAACACCGGTCCCGTCCAGTTCTTCAATTGCCTCCCGCAGATGATCTTCTGCACCGAAGATGACATCATGTTCCTCCAGGCAGGTGGAGTACACCTGCGAAGGCCGATCTCCCCGCATGCCCAGAATATAATTGATATGATACACACAGCCTTTTGGCCCGTGGACCAGGATGGCACACCGCTTTAAGGTTCCCAGGGCCTTGATGGCTCCGAAGAGCCGGCAGGTGCCCCGCGGGATCCGGACCGCCTTCATCTGTCTGCCTCCCTCCATCGTTCCAGCAGCGGGATCACGCTCCGGGTGATCTCTTCTGCGCGCGAACGGGGCATCCCGGTACGGTCGATGATCTGCTCCACCACTTCCCCGATCATCTCGTCCATGGTCAGATCCGGCCGCCGAAAGCCATTGTTTCCCCAGCAGGTGCTGCAGTACTTCAGGTTTCGATTTCCGTCCGCATCGACCCCAAAATCCTCCTCCCGGATCAGGGGTCGAGCGCAGCTCTGACATATGGGCCAGAGGGGATTTTCCTCCATACCGTAGCTTCGCGTTTCTCTCGCTAATACTCTGCCCTTCTACCAAAAAGCAACGATTTATACTCACCCGGATCTACCTTTCGTATCCATGCGTCCCACAGTCTCAGTGAATGTGGCCATGAGTGCCGATGGCAAGATCTCGACCCGGGAAAGGCGGCAGGTCCGGATCTCCGGCGACCAGGACCGGGCTCGAGTGGATCGGATGAAGGCTGAGAGCGATGCGATCATGGTGGGCATCGGCACGGTGCTGGCCGACAATCCTTCCCTGACGGTAAAGTCTGCCGATCTACGGAAAGAACGACAGGAACAGGGAAGGGAAGAGAATCCCATCCGTATCGTGGTGGACAGCCAGGCACGAACCCCTCCGAAGGCGGACATTCTCCATAAGGGAGGGGGAGTTCGTATCATCGCAGTGGCGGAAAACGCGGATCCGGAACGGGTGAAGACGCTCACTCTGTATGCAGACGTGATTCGGGCGGGTACATCCGAGGTCGATCTCCCCCTGCTGATGGAACGACTGTGGGATCGGGGCGTTCGCCGCCTGATGGTGGAAGGTGGGGGCCGGCTGATCGGATCCCTCTTCCATGAACGTCTTGTCGACGAGCTCTCCACCTATATCGGTAACATCGTGATCGGCGGAGATGGATCCCCCACTCCCGCAGATGGCGCAGGTTTCCTTCGGGAAGAGGAATTTGTGCGCCTCCGGCTACAGGAGGTATGCCCGCTGGAGGAGGGGGTGCTCATAAGGTGGATAGTAGAGAAAAAAAAGGATCAGGCGTGAGAATTATAATCTTCTGTTTTGTCCCAGATCACATATTGCACGCCATTTGTAAGAGTCACTTTGATGATTACCCGATATAGACCCCGAGTAACAGGAAATTCAACGTAACTTCCCACTTTTGGTTCAAGTGTCTTTGTCGAAAACTGCCCATCCTCTGTGATCAGCGTTACTTCAATTGTCTGAACCTGGCTTTGACCGGCGCCGCCCTGGAAGTACACCTGAGCTGTCGGATGAATCAGACTAGGACCATTCATGACCTGAAAAGAAAGTCCTGCGCCGGCAGGGAGCGTCACCGTGGGTGAAGGCGTGAGGGAGAGTCCTCCGGGGATAGTAAGCGGCAGTGTAGTGCGAGGGGCTGTCGTGGTCTGAGGTGTGGTCCCTCCGGGTGCATTCTGTGCACATCCGGCACACAGCGCGAGTACTACCAGCGCACAGAAGAGGATGACAATCTGCTGAATTCTCATACAGAAGAATGGGGAATCCGAGATAATGATTTTTGTGAGGTGATTCGCAAGCATTTTTAAGTCACAATAAGAACCTTCCTTCATGAACCTACGACAACCGAATGCCGATGAAGCAA
>JBAIXL010000239.1:0-1557 GCA_037916685.1 Methanolinea tarda | reverse complement strand
CTGTATGGTGCCTCCTCGCTCGGGATCGACACCTGCCCCCTCGGACGGTTTGATCCTCGGGAATACGCCCGGACCCTGAATCTGCCTCCCACGCTCATCCCCACCATACTCGTCGCGGTTGGATATGCGGCCGATGTCCCCCGCCCTAAGGTCCGCCTGCCCCTCAGCGAGATCCTCATTTGACACTGTTGCGGTACCCCTAGCGAAAGAATCGCTTTTTTTCTGGTGTCTGACTGTAATTCCATAAAACCGAAATCGGGTTTATCGACCCCAAGAGAGATTGTGGCATACGACCGGTGGCTCGGGAATCGTGTACAAGGCGCATACTATATCTGATTTTATCCCCAAAGATCTACACCACCATGGATGAGGCCAGAAGTCCCCGACAAAGAACCGTGCTGATCTTCCTAGTCTCCACTCTCAGTATTGCTCTTATCGTATCCGGCCTGTCGTATTACCTGATTCTGGGCAGCTTCGCGGACCTGGAGCAGGAGCAGAGCCGGAATGACATGACGGTGATCCTAAACACGCTCTCCGAACAGGGACAAACGCTGAACAATTCGGTGAAGACGCTGGCCGCCAACGACGATATCTACCAGTTTCTCCTGGACAGGGATTCGGTCCTTATCAATAGTACTATGGAGACGGTCAAGTTCGGAGATCTTCAGGCAAATTTCCTGATCATCTATAACCGGACTGGCGACATTTTCTATTATCGGGCATTCGACCTCGCTCGTTCACAGGACACGGAACTCCCGGAATCTGCCCTTCAGTTCTTCTCCGCATCCGGCACAGGCTCCGGGGATAATTTCACCGGCGGTTTCGTCCGCATTGGAGGCGTAGTCGCCTACGTCGCTGCTGCCCCGATTACCACCCAGGACCGATCTGGTCTCAGCCGAGGAACTCTGATCATGGGACAGTACCTTGACGAACGGTATATCGGCCAGTTGAGTCATATCACCAATCTCCCCCTCCAGCTCGGACTTGCCGGTGATCCCGCGTCCTCTGATGACCTGATCGCCGCCGAAAGGGAACTTCGCGATATCTCCTCCCCCACCATCTATGTGCTCCCGCAGGGAGCCCAGGTGATCGGGGCCTATGCCCAAGTCTCTGATGTCTCCGATCAACCCGTATGTATTCTGAAGACCGAGAGATCTCGCGATATCTATACCCGGGGAGTAGCCGCGGTGGGATTGTTCATTCTTCTTCTTGCGGCGGTTACCGGGATCTTCCTCTTCATCGGCCTTCGGTTCATCAACAATGCCTTCCGGCAGATCGATCACAATATCGAACAGTTTGCCATTCTGGGGGATCATATCCGGAATCCTCTGACGGTGATTGTAGGCCTGGCCGACCTCCACGAAACCGCAATCTCGCAGAGGATCATCGAACAGGCCCGGATCATCGATCAGATCGTCAGCAAACTGGACCGTGGCTGGATAGAATCCGAAAAAATCAGAGAATTTCTGCGCAAGTATACGAAAAAGTGATACCGACGGGATACTGCGTCTATACCAGAGTGTATCCGGACTCACGGTGGGTATGAGGGAAATCACC
>JBAIXL010000238.1:0-1885 GCA_037916685.1 Methanolinea tarda | reverse complement strand
CCGCAGAATCTCCGTTCTTTCTCTTCGGTGCATCTGATTTGGTATGTTCCGTACTCCCTCGATGGGATCCTGTTTCATTTCTCCGTGGTGTCATTCTTCATGATGCCTCTCTGTTCCCTCTGGCGTTTCTTGAGAGAGGAGGATCTTCTCGTTCCGGGGTTTGCGAATCTGCTCATCACCCCCACAATGTTTATAGGTAAGAGGCACAATGGCAGGTGACGTCACTATGAAAATATATACACAGATATGGATCGGATCGCTACTGCTTCTCGTTCTTCTCATTCCCGCGGCCGTGGGTGCACAACCCGTAGAGATCTCCATTCAATACTTCACCGGTACTGTGGGGGAAACCGTTACCATTCCTATCGTCGCGAGTGGTGCCGTGAATGTCGGGACCATGGAATTCATCGTCGCCTATGATCCCGCGGTCCTCACGATTCTCTCCGTGGAATCGGGGTCCTTAAGCAATGGGGTCCTTTCTACGAATCTGTCCAATCCAGGTTCCATCCCCATCGTCCTCATTGATGGTCAGGGATTCTCGGGAACCGGGCAGATCGCCGTTCTCTCGTGCATCGTTACCGGGGCCCCGGGTTCCTCGACCTCCCTTTCCCTTTCAGAGGCCGCCGCCCGGGATATACTGACGGATGGCGAGATTCCCGTTACCACCAGTGATGGTGCCTTCACGGTTGAAAACGTTCCGGCGGTGACACAGACTCCTGGATTTTCCTACTTCCTGGCCATTCTGGCCGTGGCGGGGACATTATTCGTGTGGAGGGTGCGCCATACCGCATGATCCTGTACAATTTGGATTCCCATACTGCTATGAGGGAGATTCATCCCTTTTTTTGGTACGTACTCTGAGATACATCATCACCTTCGCCAAAAAGGACCCTACCCGGGATATACGCACCGGTGCCTGAAGTAAGGCAGGATCGGAGACGTTGAGTAATATTTTTATACGAAGATAGCGAGTGAAGTAACGCCGGTGGGGACTCATCCCAGAACAGAGAAGGATTTGAAGTGGGGATGCTCAACCCACTTTAATCAGAGGTCTCCACCGGTTTGCTCACCTCGTCCTTTTTATACGAATCTTATACGCCTGTCGCTGGTATTCATTGCGAATACATATCCTTAACACCCTTAGCGTGAAGGATCCTTTACGGATATCTCGGTGACCTAATTCTATCGTAAGAGGTTATTATCGATGCCCCCCTATCGCGGAAAACGCCGGTTCTCGCAATATCTGATGGGGGCCATATTTATTGTCATCATTGCGATCATCATCGCCGGAATTAGCCTCAATCTGGTCAATACCTCCAATAATTATTATAATAATGCCCAGAACCTGCGAGATGTAACGGAGATTCATATCAACAGCTCGTTTCGCCTGATCAACAACGGCCTGAAGATCTACGACAATCTCTACAACCGCCAGATGGAAGCTGCGTTCGGCGTTGTTCTAAACGAATACAACCGGACTGGTGGGGATCCGCAACAGATGGACCTGATTCGTCTCCGCGACCAGATCGGTATGGAGATCTATTTTATTAATATCAGTGGGGTGGTCGAATTCTCCTCATCTGAACAGGATCGCGGGCTTGATTTTTCCGTGATCTACCCGGACTTTTACGTGTATCTGCAGAATATCTGGAATAAACCAGGATTTTATCCTGACCGGGTGGTAAGAGATTATCTCACTGGGGAAAAGGTCAAGTTCGCCTATATGCCCTCCGGGGATAACCGCTATATCATCGAGCTGGGGATGAGGTCGGAGCAGTTCAGCGCGGAACGGAATCTCTTACGTTACGCGGATGTCACGGATGCCATGATCGCGTTCAATCCCTACCTGGAGAAGGTCCGCATCTTCCAGAAGCAGATGAAACCG